>DATLZD010000059.1:0-41303 GCA_035574155.1 Dehalococcoidia bacterium
CCGCCTGCCTCAACAGATCGACCTCGATGCCCAGGGCCAGCCCCACTCCAACGGCGGCCAGGCAGTTGCGCACGTTGTGCGCGCCCAGGAGGGGCGTCGAGAAGGTGCCCAGGTCCCGCTGCCGCCAGCGGACGCGGAAGACCGCCCCTGTAGCTGCCAACATTATGTCATCCGCCAGCAGTTGGCAAGGGGGCTGGAGGCCAAAAAGTGTCCTCTCCACCCTCCGACCAGCAAGGGCCTCCTCGGCCAGCTCCTGAAGCGATGGGTCATCGCCCCAGAGCACTAGGTGCCCCCCCTCCTGGACCTGGGACAGAAAGCGGGCGAAGGCCTCCCGCAGACGGTCGAAGGTGACGTAGTAGTCCAGATGGTCCGGCTCCAGGTTGGTCACCGCCGCCACCCAAGGGTGGTAGTTCAGAAAGGCGGCATCGTACTCGTCCGCTTCCACCACGAAGTAAGGACCATCGCCGGCCATGACGTTGGTCTCCAGCCCGACCATCTCGCCCCCTAGAAGGAAGGTGGGGCTCAGGCCCGCCCGCCACAGGGTGTAAGCCACGAGGGAAGTGGTGGTGGTCTTGCCGTGGCAGCCCGCCACCGCCACCACTCGCTTGCCCTCCGCCAGCCGCGCCACCATCTCGGCCCGCTTCAGGACGGGCAGACCCGCGGCCCGAGCGGCCGCCAGCTCGGGGTTGTCGGGGCGAACGGCGGCGGTGTAGACCAGCAGGTCCGCGCCCCTCAGGTGGCATGGGTCGTGGCCCATGGCCACGGCGATGCCCATAGCCCGCAGCCGCTCGGTGGTGCGGGACTGATAAAGGTCGCAGCCGGACACCTGCCAGCCGCGGCCCTGGAGCAGCACGGCGATGGCCGACATGTGGACGCCGCCGATGCCCATGAGGTGGACGTGGCCTGCGGCGGTCATCGACCCTGGGACACCTCCAGCAACAGGCGGGCAATGTTGCGGGCGGCGTCGGGCCTTGCCAGACGGCGGGCAGCGGCTGCCATCTCCTGGCGACGTCGCTCGTCGCTCAGGAGCTGGCCCACCAGGGGCAGCAGCTCCTCCTTGAGGCGGCCGTCCTCCACCACCAGGGCCGCCCCCGCCTCCTCCAGATAGCGGGCGTTGTGACGTTGGTGGCCGCCGGCGTGGGGGTAGGGCACCAGCACCGCCGGCAGGCCCACGGCTGGCAACTCCCCCAGCACCGAGGCCCCGGCCCGCGTCACCGCCAGGTCGGCGGCGGCCATGGCCCAGGGCAGCTCCTCGTGCAGGTATGGGAAGAGGAAGTAGCGCTCCCGCAGGCTGCCGTTGAGGGAACCCCGCACCTCCTTCAGCCAGGGGTAGTCCCGCTGGCCGCAGACGTGGACCACCTGGCACAGCTCCAGCAGCCCGCGCAAGCTCGCCGCCACGGCCTCGTTGATGCTGCGGGCCCCCTGGGAGGCCCCTGACACGAAGAGGACCTTCTCCTCCAGGTCCAGGCCCAGGCGTCGGCGCCCCTCCACCCTCTCGGTCAGCCAGAACCCACGGCGCACGGGATAGCCCGTGACCCGGACCTTGCCGTCCAGCATCCGCGCCGGCGTCATGGGGGTGGAGACGGCCACCCTCGCCGCCAGCCTTGCCATGAACCTGACGGCCCAGCCCGGCAGGACATCGGGCAGGAACACCACCAGCGGCACTCCCTTGGTCCAGGCGGCCATGGCCACCGGTACGCTGGCGTAGCCGCCCGTGGACAGGACCACCTGGGCCCCGAAGCGGGACAGGGCGCGCCTGGCCCTCCAGGTGCCCACCACGATGCGCAGCAGGCTGCCCGGCAGCTCCCAGGGTCGCCTTCCCCGCACCGGCCCGGCCGGCACCGTCTGAAAGGGTATGCCGGCCCTGGACACCAGCTCGTCCTCCAAGGCACCCGCCTGCCCCAGGTAGAGGACATCCAGCTGGTCATCGAGGACCAGCTCCTGGGTGAGGGCCTCCAGCACGCTGAGGGCGGGGTATATATGTCCGCCCGTTCCGCCACCGCACAGCACCAACCTCATGCGCCCCGCCTCCTCGGGCCACCCGCCCACCGTCCCTGGGCAAAGGCCGTCCCTCCCTCCTCGCCCAACGCGGCGTGTCGGGACACGCTCAGCAACAGCCCCACGGCGGCCAGATTGGCGATGAGGGCCGACCCTCCGTAGCTGAAGAACGGAAGGGGGATGCCCGTCAACGGAATTAGACCACTTATGCCGCCAATATTTATTAACGTCTGGTAGCCCAGCCAGGTGCTGACCCCCACCGCCACCAAGCGCCCGAAGGGGTCCCGAACACGCATGGCGACGTAGATCCCGCGGCCCACCAGCAGGGCGAACAAGGCCAACACGGACACCGCCCCCACAAAGCCCAACTCCTCGCCCAGGATGGCGAAAATGCCGTCGGTGTGGGCGCCGGGCACGAAGCCGAACTTCTGCCTGCCGGCGCCCCAGCCCAGGCCCACCAGGCCGCCGCTGGCCAGGGCCGTCTTCAGCTGGACCAGCTGGAAGCCCTTGCCGTAGGGGTCGGCCTCGGGCGCCAGAAAGGCCTCCACCCGCGCCAGCCGATAGTCGTGGGTCAGGACGACGGCATAGCTCACCAGCGCCCCCAGCACCAGGAACAGGACCAGATGGGAGACGGGGGCGCCGGCCAGGAAGAAGAGGGTGGTGGCCACCAGCACCAGCACCACCGCCGTGCCCATGTCCGGCTCCACCAGCACCAGGCCCGCCACCAGGCCAACGATGACTACGAAGGGCAGGAACCCCAGCGACAGGTCACGGATGTGCTCACCGCGGCTGGACAGCCAGGCCGACATGTAGAGCACCACCGCCAGCTTGGCCAGCTCGCTGGGCTGGACCTCCACCGGCCCCACGTCCAGCCAGCGGGCCGAGCCGTTGCGCACCACCCCGATGCCCGGCACCAGCACCGCCACCAGCCCCAAGATGCTGACCAGCATCAGCACGACGCTGAGGCGACGCAGGCGCCGGTAGTCCAGGCGCATGAGGAACGCCATGGCCGCCAGCCCCATCAGGGCGAAGACCACCTGGCGCACGATGAAGTAGTTGGGGTTGCCATACTCCCGCTCGCCGATGGCGAAGCTAGCGCTGTAGAGCGAGAGCAGCCCCACCACCAGCAGGGCGATGACCACCGAGAGCAGCAGGTGGTCGGGCGGGCCAAGACGGCGCACGGCACTCCTTACGTCGGCGATGGCAGACCCTCCCCCGCCAGCGCCCGGACGAGGGCGCGGAAGTGGCGTCCCCGTTCCTCGAAGTTCTCATAGGCATCGAAGCTGGTGCAGGCAGGCGACAGCAGGACCACGTCCCCCGGCCGGGCCAGACTGTGGGCTGCCGCCACCGCCTCCTCCAGGTCGCGGGCCGAGACGAGGGCCGGTCGCCCCTCGGCCGGCAGGTGGGCCGCCGCCTCCTCCACCGCCTCTCTCAGCTTGGGCCCTGACTCGCCGAAGAAGACCACCGCCCGACAACGGCGACAGGCCTCCTCCGCCAGCTCTTGCAGAGGCAGGTGCTTGTCGCGCCCGCCCAACAGCAGCACCAGGGGCCGGTCGAAGCAGCGCATGCCCGCCAGGGTGCGCTCGGGGGTGGTCGCGATGCTGTCGTTGTAATACTCGACACCGTTGGCCGTCGCCACCAACTCCAGCCTATGCTCCACGCCGCGGAAGGTGGCCACCGCCCGGGCGATGGACTCGGGCGAGAGGCCGCAGGCGCAGGCCACGGCTGCTGCAGCCAGGGCGTTCTGGCGGTTGTGGCTCCCCTTGAGGCGGACGACCTCCAGGGGGAAGAGGCGTCGCTCTCGGCCGTCGCAGCGCCAGACCGCCTGGCCGTCCCGCACGAAGACGCCTTCACCCTCGACATCCTCCAGCGAGAAGAAGATGGGGCGCGACGCCACCCGCTCCGCCAGGGCCCGCGACTCGGCACAGTCGTAGCCCAGCACCGCCCAGTCACCCGGTCCCTGATAGCGGACGATGTTCGCTTTCAGCTCCCGGTACTGGTCCCACGTGAAGCGATCCAGATGGTTGGGAGTGATGTTGAGGACGGCCGCCACGTGAGGGCTGCGACGCGTAAGCTGCAGCTGGCTGTGGCTTATCTCCAGCACCACCCATGTATAGGGGCGAATGCGCGGCAGGAGCTCCAGCAGGCCCACCCCGATGTTCCCCCCCACCACGTGGGGCAGGCCCTCGTAGCGGAACATCTCCCCCACTAGGGCGGTGGTGGTAGTCTTGCCGCTGGAGCCGGTAATGCCCGCCACCACCCCTGGGCACAGCTCCAGGAACAGGGCCATCATGGACAGCACAGGCACCCCCCTTCGTCGGGCCTCGACGATGCCCGGCAGGTCCAGGGGGACGCCCTGGGACACGAACAGGTAATCGGACGCGCAGAGCACCTCCGGGTCGTTGCCGCCCAGGGACAGCTCCACCGGCAACCCCTCGATCTGGGCCAGGCGGGGGGCCAGTTGCTGTGGCGTCTTGGCATCGCTGACGGTGACCTGGGCCCCGCGTCCCACGAAGAAGCGGACGGCGTCCACCCCCTCGATGCCCAGGCCCACCACCGTCACCCGGCGCCCGCGGAAGTCCATCACGCGCCCTCCAGGGCCAGGACGGTGCCCAGCAGCGCCCCCAGGACGGCCAGCAGCCAGAACCTCTGCACCACCTTCGGCTCCGGCCAGCCCAGGGCCTCGAAGTGATGGTGAAGGGGGGCCATGCGCAGGAGCCGTCGGCCACCCGTCAGGCGATAATAGCCCACCTGCAGGTAGACCGATGCCCCCTCCAGCACGAAGACCAGCCCCACGATGGGCAGCACCAGCCACTGCCGGGTGAGCAGGGCCAGGGCGGCCAGCCCGCCACCCAGCGCTAGGGCACCCGTGTCGCCCATGAAGACCTGGGCCGGGTGAGCGTTGTGCCATAGGAAGCCCAGGGCAGCCCCCGCCAGGGCCAGGGCCAGGGCAGCTACCTCCTCCTGCCCCTGGGCCAGGCCGATGGCCCCATAGGCCAGATAGGCGATGGCGCAGCAGCCGGCCGCCAGCCCATCAAGGCCGTCGGTGACGGCGACGCCGCCGGCCGTCAGGGTCACCACCGCTACGGCCGCAGGGACCGTCCACCAACCCAGGTCGAACTCACCCACGAAGGGCACCGCCACCGATGTTATGTCTAACTGCCACTTTATCACAAATCCCGCGCCCAGGCCCGTAAGAAGGAACAGGGCCAGCTTCAGCCGTTTGTTGAGGGCCCACTCGCGGCGGCCCTGGAGCGAGCCCAGGTCGTCCGCCAGCCCCACCAGCCCCAGCCCGACCATGAGGGCCAGGGGCAGGCCTAGCGCCAGCTCCCGCGTCAGCTCGTAGGCCCCGAAGGCGAGGACCGTGCCCCAGATCACGACCCCCCCCATGGTCGGAGTGCCCGCCTTGGCCTGATGGGCCTCGGGTCCCCAGGGGTTGATGGCCTTGCCCAGGCGCAGGCGCCGCAGCAGGGCCACTGCTGGGAAGCCCGCCAGCGCTGCTGTGACTAGGGCCATCGCTCCCACCGCCAGGACATGGATCATCGGGCCAGGGCCTCTACCACCGTTTCCAGGGCCAGCGCCCGTGACGCCTTCACCAGTAGCCAGTCGCCGGCCCGCAGCTCTCGGGCCAAGATGGCGACGGCCTCGTCCTTGTCGGCCAGGACCTGCACGTCGTGGTGCCCGGCTGCCAGCGCCGCCGCCGCCATGGCTGGCGCCATCTCCCCCAGGACCAGCAGCTTGTGGGTGGTGCGGGCGGCGTGGGCACCCACCTGCCGATGACCGTCCTCGGCCGCCTCGCCCAGCTCCAGCATGTCGCCCAGGAGGGCGATACGCCTGCCGGGCATCTCGGCCAGCAGGTCGAGGGCAGCCACCACCGAGGCAGGGCTGGCGTTGTAGGAGTCGTCGATGATGATGCTGCCGCCGGGGCCGGGCACTACCCGCAGGCGCAGGTCGCTGCGGGCGTGGGCCAGCGCCTCCACCACCTCCTGCCACCCCATCCCCAGCTCCAGAGCGACGGCCGCTGCCGCCAGCAGGTTGTGCAGGTTGTGGCGCCCCGGCATCGGCGAGCGCACCGTCGCCTCCCGCCCCTGCCAACAAAGGCGGAAGGTGAAGCCCTCCAGCCCGTGGGAGGACAGGACCTCCCCCCGGACCTGGCATTGGCGAGACCGGCCATAGAGGACGGTCCTCGCCCGGCTGCGGGCCAACAGCCGCTGGGCCCAGGGGCAATCCCCGTTGACCACAGCAGCCCCATTGGCGGGAAGGGCCTCCACCAGCTCCCCCTTGGCGGCAGCGATGGCCCCCAGGCTCCCTAGCCGCTCCAGGTGCACCGGCCCGATGTTGGTCACCACCCCCAACTGGGGGCGGGCAATGCTACAGAGCAGGGCTATGTCGCCCCGGCCGAACATGGCCATCTCCAGGACGGCCACCTCGTGCTCGACCGTCAACCCCAGAAGGGACAGGGGCAGGCCCACCTCCGTGTTGAGGTTGCCCTCGCTCTTGAGGACCCTGTAGCGACGGGACAGGACGGAGGCCACTAGCTCCTTGCAGGTGGTCTTGCCGACACTGCCCGTCACGCCCACCACCTTCAGCGACGGGTGGCGGTCACGGCGGGCGGCGGCCAGGAGCTGCAGGGCACGGGCCGTATCGCTCACCTGGTAGACGGTGACACCGTCGGGGCGGTCAGGAAAGGGCCTCGCGACCACCAGGCCGCGGGCGCCCGCCGCCAGCGCCTGGGGTATGAAGTCGTGCCCGTCGTGGCGCTGGCCCCGCAGGGCAAAGAAGAGGTCCCCCTCCCGCACCCGGCGGGAGTCGATGGCGGCCCCCGTGAACGGGGACCCGTCCAGGGACCCGGAACAGGCCACCAGGGCCGGCCCCAGATCCTGGGCCACCTCCCGACGCGACAGCGCTATCATCGTCCTGGCTGGGCAGCCACCAGGCCCGCCGGTGGCACCCGGTAGTAGACCATCGCCTCCCTCGCCACCTGGGCAAAGACGGGCGCCGCCACCACCGTGCCCCAGGGGACGTCCTGCGGCTCATCGACCTTGACCAGGACCACCAGCCTGGGGTCGTCTAAGGGCACGATGCCAGCAAAGGACGAGATGTAGGCGTTGGGCTTGTAGGTGCCGCCGGCCACCAGGTTGGCGGTCCCCGTCTTGCCGCCGACCCGGTAGCCGGGGACGCTCAGCAGGCTGGGGGATATCCTGTCGGCGACGGCACCCATCATCTCCCGCACGGTGCGGGCCGCCTCGGGGGAGATGACCTGGCGGACAACCTGCGGCTGGGTCTCCTGCACGCCCTCGGGCGTGATGATGGCCCTGACCACGTAGGGACGCATCAGCTTGCCATCGTTGGCGATGGCTGCCAGGGCCGCCGCCATCTGGATGGCGGTCACGCTTATGCCCTGGCCGAAGGAGTTGGTGGCCAGGTCCAGCTCGCTCCAGGTGGGGTCATCTGGCCAGCGGACCTGGCCGGCCGCCTCCCCACCCAGGCCGATGCCCGTGGCCTCGCCGAAGCCGAAGCGCCGCACGTAGTCGTAGAAGCGCTGCGGTCCCAGACGCTGGGCCAGCCAGACGGCACCGGTGTTGAGGCTCTTGGTCAGCATCTGGGTCACCGTCTGGCTGCCGTTGGCCGAGAAGTCCCAGTTATAGATGCGGGCCCCATTCACCACCGCTACGCCCGAATCATACCAATAGGTGTCGGGGGTGGCCACGCCGCTGTCGATGGCCGCCGCCGTGGTGATGACCTTGAACACGGACCCCGGCTCGTATGGGTCCGTGACGGCGGGGTTGCGCAACAGCGCCACCTTCTCCTCGTCCCCGAGGTCAGGGTTGGTCAGGTCGAAGGTGGGCCTGGAGGCGAGTGCCAGGACCGCCCCGGTGCGGGCATCCATCACCACCACAGTGCCACCCCGCGCCCTGTGCTCCTTGATGGCCTGGTCGAGGGCCTGCTCAGCCACCCGCTGCAGGTAGCGGTCGATGGTCAGGATGACGTCGGCCCCCGACCGCGGCGGAACCTCCTGCCAGCCCGACCAGTAGAGGCCCTGCCCGCTGGTGTCCTGCTCCCAGGAGGCACGACCGGCCTGTCCCCGCAGCACAGCGTCCAGGTCGGCCTCCAGGCCCGACAGCCCCACCCCGTCGCGCCCCACCACGCCGATGAGCTGGGCCGCGAGACTCCCCTCCGGGTATACGCGGCGCCCGTCGGGCACCAGCCGGACCCCCTCCAGGCCCAGCCGCTGGAGCGCCAGCGCTTTATCGTAATCGAGGCCGTGGGCCACCTCCGTCTCGAAGGCCGGGCTGGCCAAGACCTTGTCCACCATCTGCTCCGGCACGCCACCGGCCAGGGCCGATATCTGTCGGGCCGCAGACAGGGCCTTGCCCCGGTCCTGCCAGGCCCGCTTCTCCACCATGACGTTGTAGCTCTCCACGCTCATGGCCAGGGGCGCCCCGTTGGTGTCCAGGATGGCCCCCCTCTTGCCTGGCAAGAGGGCGTCGGCCGTGCGGTTCAGCCGCGCCAGGCGGGCATACTCCTGGTGCTCGCTGACCTGGAGCTGTCCCAGCCTGCCCGTGACCAGGACCAGGCCCAGGCAGAGGCCGGAGACCAACAGCCACATGCGCCAGGAGGGGCCGGGCCAGCGCACCTCGACTCACCCGTTATGGCAGCGGCAACCAGGAGAAGAGCCGCTGCCACCAGGGCCGCGAGGGGGCCGGTGGCGCCGGCGCCTCCTGGGGCCAGTAGCGCTCTGGCAGCTTGGGGTCGGGAGGGGAGGCACCCTCCACCTGCAGATAGACCACTTCAGTAGGGCGCACCATGCCCAGGCGCTGGCGCGCCTCCTGCTCGATGCGCGAGAGAGAGGCCAGGTAGGACAACTCCGCCTCCAGCTCGCCGTTGCGGGCCTCCAGCTCCGCCCGCTCCCGCTCCAACCGCGTGATGCCCTCGCTGACGGAGGCGGCACCCGCGAACTGGCGCACCGAGACGAGGCCCGCAAGGCCGATGGCCACCGCCCCCAACACCAGCACCAGGGGCAGCTCTCCCCACAGGGCGGGCAGGGAGGGGATACGGACACGCGCCCGCTCGCGGACGGTGGCCACGGCCTACACCCTCTCCGCCACCCGCAGCCGGGCGCTGCGGGCCCTGGGGTTCGTCTCCACCTCCTGGGGCGAGGGACGGATGACGCCCCGCACTACGGGACGCAGGGTGGCGCGGTGACCGCAGCGGCAGCGGGGCACCTGCGGCGGGCAGATGCAGTCCCTGCTCTCCCGCTGGATGAACTGCTTGACCACCCGGTCCTCCAAGGAGTGATAGGAGATGACCACCAGCCGCCCGCCCCTCCCTAGCACCTGCACCGCCTGGGCCAGGGCCACCTCTAGGTTCTCCAGCTCCGAGTTGACGGCGATGCGCAGGGCCTGGAAGGTCCTGGTGGCGGGATGGATGCGCCCCGGGCCACGGCCCACGGCCCGCGCCACCACCTGGGCCAGCTGAGTGGTGGTGCGGATGGGACGAGCCCGCACGATGGCGCGGGCGATGCGGCGGGCCGCCGGCTCCTCGCCGTAGCGCCAGATCAGGTCGGCCAGCTCGCCCTCGGGCAGGCCGTTGACTATCTCGAAGGCCGTGGTCTCCTGGTCGGGGCCGAAGCGCATGTCCAGGGGCCCCTCCAGCTGGAAGCTGAAGCCCCGCTCGGGCCGGGCCAGCTGGAAGGACGAGAGGCCCAGGTCGAACAGGACCCCGTGCACGGGGACGAAGTTGTAGTCGCGGCAGATGGCGGCCAGGTCGCGGAAGTTGCCCTCCACCAGTCGCACGTCGGGCAGGAAGGGGGCCAACCGCTCGCGGGCTACCGTCAACGCCTCCACGTCCAGGTCGATGCCCAGCAGCAGGCCGCCCGGGGCAGCCGCCTGCAGGATGGCCTCGGCATGGCCGCCGGTGCCGACGGTGCAGTCCACGTAGCGTCCGCCGGGCTGGACGTCCAGAGCCCGCACCACCTCCTGGGCCATGACCGGGACGTGGAGGACTTGCCGCTCCTCGAACACTTTGGCCCTCACCAGCATGCTCTATCCTCCCCTACCTGAGCGATTCCATCTCTTCCCTGTAGGTAGCCTCCACCTGGGCCATCTCCTCCTCCCAGCGCTTGGGGTTCCATATCTCCAGGCACTCGATGCGCCCAGCGATGATTACGGCGCCGTCCAGCCCCGCCTTCTCCCGCAGGGGCTGGGGCACCAGCAGGCGCCCCTGGCGGTCCAGCTCGGCGTCCCAGGAGCGGACCGAGAAGCCGCGGCGCAGGCGACGCCCCTTGAGGGTGGTGGCAGGCTCGGCCATGACCCGCTGCTCCATGCGCTCGAAGCCCTCGTTGGTCCAGACCTCCACGCAGCCGTCGGGGCTGAGGGTCAGCTTCATGCCATCGCTGAAGAGGTGACGGTAGCGGGCCGGGATGGGCACCCGTCCCCGGTCGTCCATGGAGTACTCGTAAGTGCCACGAAAGACCAAGGCCCCCCCACCTGTTCCTTCACCCTCGCCTTCCTGCTCCGCCCGGGCTGTGATATATTTGCCATGCATGGCCCAAATATGGCGGGAGGAGGGCGTGGGAGAGCTTACCACCGCCTCCCACTTCCTCCCACATCATACCACCCCGCCCCAGCCGTCAACGGGCAGGCGCGCGGGTGTTATCCACACTATTTCCACATGAGGGGAAGCTGTGGGCTACCGCGTCGGCATCCTCACCGTCTCCGACCTGGGCGCGCGCGGCCTCAGGCCCGACACCAGCGGCCAGGCCATCCGCGAGATCATCTCCTCCCTCGATGCCCAGATAGTCCGTTATGAGGTGGTGCCCGACGAGCGCGACCAGATCGAGGACCGACTGCGCCGCTGGGCCGATGACGACGGCCTGGACCTGGTGCTCACCACCGGCGGCACAGGTCTGGGACCCAGGGATGTCACCCCCGAGGCTACCCGCGCCGTCATCGACCGCGAGGCGCCCGGCCTGGTGATGGCCATGGTCTGCGAGGGCCTCAAGCACACACCCCTGGCCATGCTCACCCGCGCCGTGGCCGGCCTGCGCGGCCGCACCCTCATCGTCAATTTGCCCGGCAGCCCCAAGGCCGTGCGCGAGAACCTCCAGGTCATCCTGCCCGTGCTGCCCCACGCCCTGGAGCTGGCCAGGGGGGAGCCATCTCCCCACCAGGCGTCCTGACGTGGTAAGCGGTGGGAGACGGTGGGAGGGAGAAGGCCATGCGCATCGATATCCTCACCATCTTCCCGGGCATGTTCGCCGGCCCCTTCGACGAGTCCATCGTCAAGCGCGCGCGGGAGCGGGGCATCGTGTCCATCCACGTGCACGACATCCGGGCCTGGGCCACCGACCGCCACCGCACCGTGGACGACTACCCCTACGGCGGCGGTCCAGGGATGGTCATGAAGCCGGAGCCCCTCTTCGCCGCCGTGGAGGACGTGCTGGCCCTGGACCCCCGCCGAGGTCCCATCGTGCTCATGACCCCCATCGGTCGCCCCTTCACCCAGGAGGTAGCCCAGGAGCTGGCGAGTCAGGAGCGGCTGCTGGTCATCTGCGGCCACTACGAAGGGGTGGACGCCCGCGTCCACCGCTACCTGGCCACCGATGAGATCAGCATCGGCGACTACGTCCTTTCGGGGGGCGAGTTGCCGGCCATGGTCCTAGTGGACGCTGTGGTCCGCCTCCTGCCCGGCGCCGTGGGCGACCCCGAGTCGGTGCGCAGCGAGTCCTTCGCCGACGGCCTCCTGGAGGCCCCCCACTATACTCGCCCCCCCGAGTTCCGGGGCTGGAGGGTGCCCGAGGTCCTGCTGTCGGGCCACCACCAGGAGGTGGCCAAGTGGCGGAGGCGCCAGAGCATACTGCTGACGGCCCGGCGTCGTCCCGACCTGCTGGCCCGCGCCCTCCTCACGCCCGAGGAGCAGGAGTGGCTTGCCCAGAACCTGGAGCAGGCGTAAACTGGGCGCTGGCATGGACGTAGACGTCCGATCCCTCCTGGACATCAGGCCCAATCCCGACATCCCGCCCTTCGGGCCCGGGGACACGGTGCGCGTCCATTGCAAGGTGGTGGAGGGGGATCGCGAGCGCGTCCAGGTATTCGAAGGGGTGGTGATCCGCAAGCGGGGCGGCGGCCTCAACTCCACCTTCACAGTGCGCAAGATATCTCACGGGGTGGGAGTGGAGCGCATCTTCCCCCTCTACTCGCCCCTGGTCCAGAAGGTGGAGGTGGTCCGCTATGGCAAGGTCCGTCGCGCCCGCCTCTACTACCTGCGGGAGCGCATCGGCCGGGCCGCCCGCATCAAGGAGAGGCGCGTGGCCCCTCAGCCCAAGGGCCAGCGCTAGACCTCCCTGGTCGGCCGCCCCGCCCCAGCGGCGGCCATGCCCTACGCCGAAGTAGCAGTCAACGCCCCCTTCCCCAGCCGTCAGTCCTTCACCTACCGCATTCCCGACGGGCTCGACGTCCGTCCCGGTCACCTGCTCTATGTCCCCTTCGGCCAGCGCGTGGTCCAGGGGGTAGCGTTGGAGGTCACCGATGCCCCTGCCTATGCCGAGGCCCGCGACGTCCTCGGTCTGGCCAGCCCCGAACCCCTGCTGCTGCCCCACCAGCCGGCACTGGCCCGTTGGCTGTGCGATTACTACATGGCCCCTCTGTTCGATTGCGTGGCCCTGATGTTGCCGCCTGGCAGCGAGCAGCGGCCTCTCACCTACGTGAGGCCGTGCAGCGCTGCCCCCGAGGCGACCCCCCTGCGCCTGCCACCGGCGGCCCGCCGCGTCCTGGAGATGGCCCTGGCCCGTGGTCAGGTGGAGATGCGGGAGCTGGAGCGGACGCTGGGGCCCTCGCGGGCCCATTCGGCGGTGGCGGCCCTGGTGCGGCGTGGCCTGGTGGAGCGCAGCTATGCCCTGGCGCCGCCGCGGGGACGCCACCGCACCGCCACCCGGCTGCGCCTGCTGTTACCGCCACCCCAGGCCGAGGCCCTGGCCGAGGAGTGGTCCCGCCGCCGTCCCCGCCTGGCCTCCCTGCTGCGGGCGCTGGCCCGGGAGGGCCCCCTCATGGACTGGTCGGAGGCCAGGGCAAGGATGCGGCTGACACGCGCGGCCCTGGCACCGGCCTTGGCCCGGGGAGCCGTGGCCCTGGAGGAGGCGCCGTTCCTGGCCGAACCACCGCCCCCTGCCGCCCACGGGGCCGGGCCGCCACCGGTCCTGACGCCCCCGCAAGCGGAGGCGGCCGAGGCCATCGTCGCCGCCCTGCGTAGCCCCCGGCCCGGTGACCGCCCCGCGGCCTTCTTGCTGCACGGCCTCACGGGCAGCGGCAAGACGGAGGTCTATCTGGCAGCCATCGCCGAGACCTTGGCCCGCGGCAAGAGGGCCATCGTCCTGGTGCCGGAGATCTCCCTGACGCCCCAGACCCTGCAACGCTTTTCGGCCCGCTTTCCCGGTCAGGTGGCCGTTCTGCACAGCGGCCTCTCCCTGCGGGAGCAGCTCGACACCTGGTACCTGCTACGGGAGGGACGCTACGGCGTGGTGGTTGGCGCCCGCAGCGCCATCTTCGCACCGCTGCCCGACCTGGGGCTGGTGGTCATCGACGAGGAGCACGAGTGGACATATAAGGAGGAAGAGAGGGCACCCCGTTACCACGCCCGCCGCGTGGCAGAGGAGCTGTGCCGGCTGACCGGAGCGGTCCTGGTGCTAGGCAGCGCCACGCCCGATGTGGAGAGCTACCATGCCGCCCGCAGCGGGCGTTACCGTCTCCTGGAGCTGCCCCACCGTCTCCGTTCCGACGGCCGCGGCGGCGTCGTCCCGTCGCCCCTGCCCGAGGTGACGGTGGTGGACATGCGCCGCGAGCTGAGGGAAGGGCACCGCGGCATCTTCAGTCGCCTGCTCCTGCAGGAGATGGCCGCCGCCCTGGACGCGGGGGAACAGGTGGTCCTCTTCCTGAACCGTCGCGGCACCGCTTCCTTCCTGCAGTGCCAGGAGTGCGGGCACGTCCCCACCTGTCCGGGCTGCGAGGTGGCCTACACCTTCCACGGCGACCAGGGACGCCTGGTATGTCACCACTGCAACCGCGGGCGGCGCGTCCCGGATGCCTGTCCGGCCTGTGGCGGCACCCTGCTGCGTCCCATGGGGGCCGGGACCCAGAGGGTGGAAGAGGAGGTGCGGCGCCTCTTTCCCGGCGTACGCACCCTGCGCTGGGACAGGGACGCCGCCCACGACCGCCGCGCCCACGAGCGCATCATGTCCCTGTTCGCCTCCCACCAGGCCGACGTGCTGGTGGGCACCCAGATGCTGGCCAAGGGCCTGGACCTGCCGCTGGTAACGGTGGTGGGTGTGGTCCTGGCCGACATCGGCCTCCACGTGCCCGACTTCCGTGCCGGGGAGCGAACCTTCCAATTGTTGGAGCAGGTGGCAGGGAGGGCCGGGCGCGGGCCGAGGGGGGGCCGCGTCGTCCTACAGACCTACTCGCCCACCCACCCGGTCGTCCAGGCAGTAGCCTCCCACGACTACCTGTCCCTCTACCGAGAGGAGGTCGCCCTCCGGGCCAGGCTGCGCTACCCCCCCTTCGGCCGCCTGGTGCGCCTGACCTGTTCGCACCCCAACGGCTCCCGCGCCCGGGAGGAGGCGGCCCGCCAGGCCGCCCGCCTGCGGGACATGGTCCAGCGGCAGGGGCTGGACGTGGATGTCCTCGGCCCTGCCCCGGCCTACCCCCTGCGTCTGCGGGGCCGCTACCGCTGGCACGTCACTCTGCGGGGCCCTGATCCCCACGCCCTACTGCGGCTCTGGAGCCCGCCCGAGGGCTGGACCGTGGACGTCGACCCCCTGGGCACCCCTTAGTGCACCGAACGCGTTCCCCCCGGCCGGAGCGCCCATTATCATGGGTAGCGACGCCCTGGCGGAGGTGAGATGTGGCCGTCCATCCCATCAGGCTCGTGGGCGACCCCGTCCTGCGGATGAAGGCACGCCGGGTCACCAAGATCGACGACTCCATCCGCGCCCTGGTTCGGGACATGGTCGACAGCATGTATGCCGCCCATGGCGTCGGCATCGCTGCGCCCCAGATCGGGGTCCCCCTGCGGGTCATCGTCATAGGCCTGCCCGATGAAGAGCCCTTCGCCCTGATCAACCCCGAGATCGTCAAGAGGGAGGGACAGAGGCGGGTGGAGGAGGGCTGCCTGTCCATCCCGGGCTACCGTGCCCTAGTGCCCCGCTCGGTAACGGTGGTGGCCCGCGGCCTCGATCTCAACGGACGTACGGTCCGCATCAAGGCCTCGGCCAAGGGGGGCGACCGCGATGCCCTGTTGGCGCAGGCGCTGGAGCACGAGGTGGACCACATCAATGGCATCCTCTACATAGACCACCTCGACAGCCTCGACGAGCTGCAGAAGATCGACCGCGACGCCCCCGACCTGGAGGGAGAGGACCAGTCCTGAGCCCCCGCTCGGCCCGGCTGCCGGTCCCCAGCGGCGGCGGGGGGGTAGCCCGTGGCCGCAGTGCTGCTACACTACCCTTGAGAGGGGCCTCGCCATGGACCTATTGCTGCTGGCCCTGGCCTATCCGGTGGTCATCGCCGTCCTCTTCTACTTCGCCTTCTACCGCCCCGTGCAGCAGGAGCGGCGCCGGCAGAGGGAGGCCATGGCCAGCCTCACCCCCGGTGACCTAGTGCTGACCCAAGGCGGCCTGGTGGCCACCGTCAAGGAGGTAATACTCCCGCCCGAGGGCCCCACCCAGGTGGTCCTGGAGCTGGCGCCGGGGGTGGAGGTGCGGGCCGTGGCCACCGCCATCGTGCAGCGGCTGCGACCGGCACAGGAACAGTCGCCAGACCAGGCCCCCACCCGGACCCGGGAGGCGTAGGGTGCGGCGCCCCAGCGACCTGCTCCTGCTCCTGTTCGTGCTGGGCCTCACGGCGTTCGCCGTGGTGGTGGTCTGGCCTGGCGACCCCACCCGCTATTTGCCCGACATCATCCCCTGGCCCAGGGGCCAGGGCCTCAAGATAGGCGATTTCGACCGCCAGGCCATGCGTCTCGGCCTCGACCTGAAGGGAGGCACATACGTGCTGCTGGAGGCCGACGTCACCGCCCTCCCGCCGGGCACCGACATCGACCAGGCGATGGAGGGGGTGAAGCAGGTCATCGAACAGCGGGTCAACGCCTTCGGCGTCGCCGAGACGGAGATCCAGCGGGAGGGCCGTTACCGCCTCTCGGTCCAGTTGCCGGGCATCAGCCCTCAGGAGGCGCGGGACCTCATCGGGCGCACAGCGCGGCTGGAGTTCCTGGAGCCGCAGCTGGACTCGGCCGGCAACTACTTATGTCGAGCGGCCGATGGCAGCCAGTTCACGGCTGCACCCGGTCTGACGCCCAGCTTCGACCGGACCACCGGCCGCATCCTCTGTCTGGGCAGCGAGGGGCAGGCCGGCGACCTGCTGTTGCAGCCAGCCATGTGCCGGCAGGACTGCCCGCCCGATGTCCGTGGCATCCCTCTGACGGGTGCCGAGCTGGAGTCCAACTCGCGGGTGGAGACCAATCCCCAGGGCACGGGGGTGGTGGTGACCCTCAACTTCAGGTCGCGGGGGGCCACCATCCTCCAGGACGTCAGCCGTCGGCTGGTGGGTAGGCCCCTGGCCATCGCCCTGGACGGCCAGATCATCGCCGCCCCTGTGGTCCGGCAGGAGCTGAGCGGGTCCGCCGTCATCGAAGGGCTGTCCCTGGGCGAGGCCAGGCGGCTGGCAGTCCAGCTCAACTCGGGGGCCCTGCCCGTGCCCATGCGCGTCGTCCAGGAGACGCAGGTGGACGCGACCCTGGGCGACACCACCGTCCGTCACAGCATCCAGGCCGGAATCCTGGGAATCATGGGGGTCATGGCCTTCATGGTCCTGGTCTACCGGCTGCCGGGGGTGGTGGCAGCCCTGGCGCTGGTCACTTATGCCTCGGTGCTGCTGCTCATCTTCAAGCTCTGGCCGGTGACCCTGACCCTGGCCGGCATTGCCGCCTTCGTCCTCTCGGTGGGGATGGCCGTGGACGCCAACATCCTGGTGTTCGAACGCCTGCGGGAGGAGCTGAGGGCAGGCCGAAGCCTGGCCTCGGCGGTGGAGGCAGGCTTTGACCGGGCCTGGACTTCCATCCGCGACAGCAACATCTCGACCCTCATCACTTGCGGCATCCTGTGGTGGTTCGGCGACCAGTTCAACGCCAGCCTGGTGAAGGGCTTCGCCCTCACCCTGGCCATCGGCGTGCTGGTGAGCATGTTCTCGGCCATCACCGTGACCCGGACCTACCTGCGTGCCCTGGTGGGCACGCCCCTGGCCCGCAACCTGTGGCTGTTCGGGGCCGAGCGGCCAAGGGCAGCTCCCTCGCCGGAGCGGGGCCCCTTCGTCATCCCCTTCGTAGAGCGACGCTGGCTCTACTTCGCCATCTCGGCGCTGGTGCTGGTGCCAGGCCTCATCTCCCTCATGGTGCCGCCGGCCTTGAAGCCGGGCATAGAGTTCACCAGCGGCACCACCTTCACCGTCCGCTTCCAGGAACCGCCCGACCCGGAGGCGGTGCGGTCGCTGCTGGCCGAGCTGGGACACCCTCAGGCCCGGGTCCAGGTGGCCGACAACGGCGACTACATCCTGCGCTTGGGCGAGATGCGGGGGGCTATCAACGTGCCACCGGTGGGGCCGCCGCCGCCCTCGGAGCGGGACAGCATCGAGGAGGCCCTGCGCCAGCGGTTCGGCGACTTCCAGGTGCGCAACTTCGACACGGTGTCCGAGATCGTCAGCCGCAGCATCGGCCGCAACGCGGCCATAGCCGTGGGGGTGGCAGCGGCGGCCATCCTGCTCTACATCAGCTTCGCCTTCCGCCACCTGCCCCGTCCCTACCGCTACGGCATTGCCGCCGTGGTGGCCCTCATGCACGACGTGCTCTTCGTCATCGGGGCCTTCTCCATCTTCGGCAAGGTCTTCGGCATGGAAGTCAACACCATGTTCATCACGGGCATGCTCACGGCAGCGGGCTTCTCGGTGCACGACACCATCGTGGTCTTCGACCGGATCCGCGAGAACATGTCCCGCTACCCGGGGGAGCCCTTCGCCGACATCGTGAATACCAGCCTAACGGAGACCCTGGTCCGCTCCCTCAACACCTCCCTGACCCTCATCATCACCGTGGTGGCCATGCTGCTGCTGGCGGGGACGGCGGTGCAGACGCTTCTGCTGGTGATGCTGCTGGGCACCGTAACGGGGACCTACAGCTCCATCTTCGTGGCCAGCCAGGTCCTGGTGAGCTGGGAGGAGGGGGACTTCGGGCGCCTGTTCCGGCGCCTATTCCCTCGCCGGCCGGTGCCAGTGGAGGCCTAGGACGGCCGGCGCAGTACCCTCTCGTCGCCCCGGCGCACCGTCACCCCCTGGGCGTCCAGGTGCTCCAGCAGGGCCTGGGCATACTTGCGGCTGGTGCCCAGCAGGTCCCGCACTTGGGCCAGAGTGACGCTGCCCTGCCGGCCAATGGCCTCTGTTACCCTCCTCACCATCTCCTGGTAGGCATCGGCAGCGAAGACCACCTCGGGCGAGACCCGCACGACCTGGCCCTCGGCCTCCAGGTAGGACAGCAGCTCCTGCTCGAGGCCCGAGGGCGACGGCGGGTGAAAGGGGGTGGCCCGCAGCGCTGCCAGGAACTCCTCGGCCCGTCGCCGCTGTTCGGGCGAGGGTGTGGGGCGGTGCTCCGGCAGGGCCACAGCGCCGCCCTCTTCCCTCAGGACGCCGCTGCCCGCCCAATGGGCGACCACGGCATCGAAGGTCCGCTGCGATACCCCTAGTCGGCTGCGCAGCTCTTCCCTCGGCATGCCCCTACGGAGGGGCCACTGGCGGTGGTAGGCGGCGAGGGCCTCCCGTGCGCGCGCCAGCAGTCCCTGGAGCGCCTCTTGCGAGGCGACCGTCGCATCTTCGGCCAGGGTGGCCGCGCCCAGGGCCACGACGCGTCCCTCAGCCAACAGCCCCGTCAGCTCCCCGCGCGCCTGCTCCAGGGACAGACCGGCAGCCAGGGCCGCCTCGCGAAGGGTGGTGGGGCCGGCCGCCAGGGCCACCAGCAGTCGCTCACGGGGCGCTCCCGATTCCAGCCGCGCCAAGAGCTCCAGGGTAGGCCTGTGGTGACGACGATGGCGACGGGCATGCACATCGACGATGCGTCCTCCCCCCAGGGTGCCGTTGGGGTCACGCACCACGAAGTGGTCACCCGGCAGGCAGGCCACCGGACGCGCCAGACGGACCTGTGCCCAGGCCACGCCACCAGGCGGGACCTCGTCAGCGTCCAGCAGCAGCAGGCGGCCCGGCACCTCCGCGGCCCCGCTGTGGAAGGTCACCTCCAGGTTGTGGCGCACTGGCCTCCGCAGGTAGGGGACCGCCCGCAGGCGCACGTCCACCGCCGTAGTGGGCCGCAGCCAACCGGGGACCGTCAGCACCATGCCCCGCTCCAGCTCGTCCACGGCGATGCCAGGCAGATTGACGGCGGTGCGCCGCCCCGGCGAGGCCCTCTCCAGGGGGCGACCATGGCTCTGCAGGCCCCTCACTCGCGAGCGCAGGCCAGCGGGCACTATCTCCACCTCCTGCCCGAGGGCCAGGGTGCCGTCCACCAAGGTGCCGGTGACGACGGTGCCGAAGCCTGGGAGGCTGAAGGCGCGGTCTATGGGCAGGCGGGGGCGGCCCAGGTCCTGCCTCGGCGGCGTGCGGGCAAGTTCCCGCTCCAGCACGCGCAACAGCTCGTCCAGCCCCTCGCCCGTCACCGAGGAGCAGGCCACCACCGGTGCCCCTTCCAGGGAAGTCCCCCTCAAGGTCTCCTCCACCTCCAGCCTGGCCAGCTCCAGCCACTCCTCGTCCATCAGGTCCTTCTTGGTCAGGGCCACCACCCCGCGGGAGATTTCCAGCAGGTCCAGGATGGCCAGGTGCTCCCTCGTCTGGGGCATCACCCCCTCGTCGGCGGCCACCACCAGGAGGGCCAGATCGATGCCGCCAACTCCGGCCAGCATGTTATGGACGAAGCGCTCATGGCCCGGCACGTCCACTATGCTCACCTCCACCCCGGAAGGGAGCTTCAGCCAGGCAAAGCCCAGGTCGATGGTCATCTCGCGGGCCTTCTCCTCGGGCAGGCGGTCGGGGTCGATGCCGGTGAGGGCCTTGATGAGGCTGGACTTGCCGTGGTCGACGTGGCCGGCAGTGCCGATGGTGTGCATGGCCGGAGAGGGTCGCCCCATGGCGAGTATAGCACCCCGTTCCTGGCCTCTGTTACCATAGCCTCCAGATATGGGCCGCGTAGGCTATGTATACGACCCCCTCTACCTGGAGCACCGGGCCCCTGGCCACCCCGAGTGCCCCGAGCGGCTCCAGTCCATCATGGACCACCTGGAGGCGCACGGCCTGCTGGGGGAGCTGGTCCCCATTCCCGCCCGTGACGCCTCGGCTGCCCACCTGGAGATGGTCCACTCCTGGGAAATGGTGGCCGAGATAAGGGCCAAGGCCGACAGCGGCGGCGACTGGCTGGACCCGGACACCTACATCACCCCTAGCTCATACGCCGCGGCCGTGCGGGCCGTGGGTGGCTGCCTGGCCGCCCTGGAGGCCGTCCTGGACCGCGAGGTCGAGTCGGCCTTCTGCCTGGTGCGGCCTCCGGGCCACCACGCCACGCCCACCAAGGCCATGGGCTTCTGCCTGTTCAACAACGTGGCCATCGCCGCCAAGGTGGCCCTGGAGGACCGAGGGCTATCGCGCGTGGCCATCGTGGACTTCGACGTCCACCACGGCAACGGGACCCAGGACATCTTCTACGCAGACCCCCGCGTCCTCTACTTTTCGACGCACCAGTACCCCTTCTACCCCGGCACCGGCTATTGGGCCGAGACAGGCGAAGGGGACGCCCGCGGGACCACCGTCAATGTCCCGCTGCCCCGGGGCTGCCGCACCCAGGAGTTCCTGCGGGCCTACCGCGAGGTGTGCGCGCCGGTGTTGCGCCGCTATCGCCCCGAGCTGCTGCTGGTATCGGCAGGCTTCGACGCCCACTTCGCCGACCCGCTGGCCCAGATGCTCATCTCCACCCAGGGCTACTACGACCTGGCCTGCCTGCTGCGCGACCTGGCCCGCGAGCTGTGCGAGGGCCGTCTCCTATTGGCCCTGGAGGGCGGCTACGACCTGACGGCGCTGGCCTGGTCGGTGCGCGCCTGCTTCGATGCCCTGCTGGACCGCCCCTTTTCCCCCGACCCACTAGGTGACGGCCCCAGCGTTCCAGGGCCCGACATCTCTGTGGTGCTGGCCGCGGTCAGGCGTGCCCACAACCTGGACGGCGTCGGCTGAGGCTACATCGCGCGCCCGTCCCTCGCCTACGGCGGGAGCAAGGCCATGAACACCTCGTTGGCCAGCAGGAGACCACGGCGGGTCAGTCGCAGGCGGCCGTTCCGCTGTTCCAGCAGGCCCAGCCCCTTCATCTCCTCTATCTGGGGGCCGAAGGCCTCCAGCGCCTCCACGCCGAAGCGGCGGCTAAGCTCCTGCAGCGACACCCCCTCCACCAGCCGCAGGCCCATGATCAGGGCCTCTGACAAGGCCTCCCGTCGCCCCACCTGCTCCACCCCCGCCACCTGGGGCAGGGACGCCAGGACGGCCGGCAGCGGCCCATTGGCGGGAGGCGTCTCCCTGGCTTGGGCCACCGCCCGGATATAGCGGCGGGGGGAATAGGTGTCCCAGAATCGGCACCAGCCTCCTTCGTGGGGGAGGCAGGAATGGGCGCCGGCCCCCAGCCCGAGATAAGGGCGGCACTCCCAATAGGCCAGGTTGTGGCGGCAGCGGTGACCCGGCCGCGACCAGTTGGATATCTCGTAGTGCTCGTAGCCAGCGGCGGCCAGTCGCTCAAGGGACCACTCATACATGTCGGCCTGAAGGTCGGGGTCGGGCGGCGGCGCTGAGCCGCGGGCCACGTCATGGGCCAGCTTTGTCCCCTCCTCCACCGTGAGGGCGTAGAGGGAAAGGTGGTCGGGGCCGAGGGCGATGGCCCGCTCCAGGGTCGCCTGCCACCGCTCCAGGGGCTGGCCGGGCAGGCCGTATATCAGGTCCAGGTTAATGCTGCGCAGGCCAGCCGCCCGTGCCCAGCGGTAGGCGTCCTCGGCCGCCCGCGCCGAGTGCAGACGGTCCAGCGCCCGCAGCTCGTCGTCGTGGAAGCTCTGGACGCCCAGGCTGAGCCGATCGACCCCGAGGGCCACCAGTCCTCGCAGGTAGTCGGCGTCCACCGTGCCGGGGTTCGCCTCCACCGTCACCTCGCAACCGGCCAGGACGGGGAAGACGTCCCGCAGCGCCGACAGCAGCCGCTCCAACAGGGGTAGGGGCAGCAGGCTCGGCGTGCCGCCGCCGAGAAAGATGGTGTCGATGGGTGGGCGACCCAGCAGTTGCGACCAGAGGCGGGCCTCGCTGACCAGTGCATCCACATATGGGGCCATCAGCCCCTCCAGCCCTGCGTAGGAGTTGAAGTCGCAGTAGGAGCACTTCAGCTCGCAGAAAGGTATGTGCACATATAGGGAAAGGCGCGCCGCCATGCCAAGGGCGATGGTGCGGCCACCGGCACCCCACGTCAAGGGCGCCTGTCGCGGGGCACATGGGTGCGATATAGTAGGTCTCGGCCATGCTCAAGACCCACGCCTGCGGCAGTCTCGGCAGTCAGCACATAGGGCAAGAGGTGGTGCTGGCAGGATGGGTGCACCGCCGCCGGGACCATGGCGGCCTCATCTTCATCGACCTGCGGGACCACGACGGCGTCGTGCAGGTGGTCTTCCACCCCCAGGACGGTCCTGAGGCCTTCCGCGTGGCCGATGCGGTCCGCAGCGAATACGTGCTGCAGGTCCGGGGCGTCGTCGCCCGCCGCCCTGCCGGCACCGAGAACCCCAACCTCCCCACCGGCGAGGTGGAGGTGCGGGCAGCAGAGGCGCGGGTGCTCAATGCCGCCCGCACCCCGCCCTTCTACGTCGACGATGACTCGGACGTGGAGGAGCTGCTGCGGCTCAAGTACCGCTACCTCGACCTGAGGCGGCCCCGCATGCACCGCAACATCGTCCAGCGCCACCGCCTGGCCAAGGCGGTGCGGGACTTCCTCTCGGAGCGGGGCTTCCTGGAGATCGAGACGCCCGCCCTGACGGTCCCCACCCCCGAAGGAGCACGGGACTTCCTAGTCCCCTCCCGCCTTCACGCAGGCCGCTTCTACGCCCTCCCCCAGTCCCCCCAGCAGTACAAACAGATACTCATGGTGGCCGGCTTCGAGCGCTACTTCCAGCTGGCCCGCTGCTTCCGCGACGAGGACCTGCGGGCCGACCGCCAGCCCGAGTTCACCCAGCTCGACCTGGAGTGGAGCTTCGCCGAGGAAGAGGACATCCTGGGCCTCGTAGAGGAGCTGATGGTCACGCTGGTGAGGCGTTTCCGCCCCGACGTGAATTTCCCCGTCCCCTTTCCCCGTCTTACCTACCGGGAGAGCATGGAGCGCTACGGGACCGACAAGCCTGACCTGCGCTACGGCCTGGAGTTGCACACCTTCTCCGACATCCTGGCCAACACCCAGTTCGGCGTCTTCCGCCAGGCCCTGGCCGAGGGCGGCGAGGTGCGGGGCCTGTGCTTGCCGGGCGGCGCCGATGCCAGCCGCCGCCAGATAGAGGAGATGACGGAAGTGGTGAAGCAGTTGGGGGCCAAGGGGCTGGTCTCCTTCGCCCTACTGGGCGACGGCGGCCCCGACTCCCTGGCGCCCGAGGACGTGCGCTCGCCGGTGGCCCGCTACTTCGACGTGGAGGAGGTCCGGCAGATGGCCCGCCGGGCACAGGCCCGCCGCGGCGACCTATTGCTGCTGGTGGCCGACCGCCCCAGGGTTGTCAACCGCGCCCTGGACGGCCTCCGCCGCCACCTGGCCCGAAGCCTGGGGCTGGCCGACCCGAAGACCTTCGCCTTCTGCTTTATAACCGAGTTCCCCCTGCTGGAGTGGGACGAGGAGGACCAACGCTGGTATTCGGTGAACCACCCCTTCACCGCGCCTAGGACGGAGGACCTGCCACTGCTGGACCGAGAGCCCGGTCGCGTCCGCGCCCGCGCCTACGATATCGTCTGCAACGGCTGGGAGCTGGGCGGCGGCTCCATACGTATACATGAGCGGGAGCTGCAGGAGAGGGTGTTCCGGTTACTGGGGCTGGGACCGGAGGAGGCGCGGGCCGCCTTCGGCCACATGCTGGAGGCCTTCGAGTTCGGCGCCCCGCCCCACGGCGGCATCGCCCTCGGCTTCGACCGGGTGGTGGCCCTCTTCTGCGGCGAGGACGACATCCGCGAGGTGATGGCCTTCCCCAAGACCAAGTCGGCCACCGAGCCCATGACGGGCGCCCCCGGCCCCGTCACCGAGGACCAGTTGCGGGAGCTGCACCTGCGCCTGCGCGAGGAGTGAGGCACATGCCGCCACGCCCCCTAGAGAGGACACGGGAGCGATGAGATGAGAGAGCTGCTGCGGAAGCCCCTGTTACCCATGCTCCTGCTGCTGGCCGCCCCGCTCCTGCTGCTCGCTGCCTGCGGCGGCGGGGGCAGTCCCGAGACCCCCCTCCCAGGCAGCTCTCTGCCCGGCCGTCAGGCGGGCGAGCTGCGGCTGTTCGGCCCCGACCCCATCACCCTGGACCCAGCCCTGGCCACCGAAGTGGCCTCGGCCAGCTACATCGTCGAGATCTTCAGCGGACTGGTGACCTTCGACCGCAACCTGCAGATCGTCCCCGACATCGCTGAGCGCTGGGAGGTGAGCGACGACGGGCGCACGTATACGTTCTATCTGCGCCGCAACGCCATCTTCAGCGACGGCAGCCGGGCTGTGACGGCCCGCGACTTCAAGTACTCCCTGGAGCGGGCCCTGAACCGCCGCACCGGCTCCACCATCGCCCTCTCGTACCTGGGCGATATCGTGGGGGCCAGGGAGTTCCGGGCCGGCCAGGCCAACGAGGTGACGGGCATCCAGGTGGTGGACGACTTCACCTTGCGCATCACCATCGATGCCCCTAAGAGCTACTTCTTGGCCAAGCTGACCTACCCCGTGGCCTTCGTCGTCAAGCGGGAGCAGGTGGAGGCCAACCCCCGTGGCTGGACGCGCCAGCCCATAGGCACAGGTCCCTTCCGCCTGGCCGAGTGGCGGCTGGGGGAGCGCATCGTGCTGGAGCCCAACCCCCATTACTACCTGCAGCCCAGGCCCAGCCTGTCCAGGGTGACCTTCCTGCTGGCCGGTGGCTCACCCCTCACCTCTTACGAGAACGGCGAGGTGGACATCGCCCCTGTGGGCCTCAACGACATCGAGCGGGTGCGGGACCCCCGAGACCCCCTGAGCCGGGAGTTCCAACAGGTGGACGAGCTGTCCACGTTCTACATCGGTTTCAACGTCCGCAAGCCACCCCTGGACGACGTGCGCATAAGGCAGGCCCTGGCCATGGCCATCGACAGGCAGGCCCTGGCCAGCGTCGTGCTGCGCGACCTGGTCCGGCCGGCCAACGGCATCCTGCCCCCCGGCATGCCCGGCTACAACCCCAACCTCCAGGGGCTGCCCTTTGACCCACAGCGGGCCAGGCAGCTGTTGGACCAGGCCGGCGGCCCATCGCGGCTCCAGGGGCTGACCCTACTGACCTCGGGCGTGGGCGGCACGCCGGGGCCCATCGTCGATGCCATTGTGGCCATGTGGGAGCAGAACCTGGGCGTGCGCATCGAAGTGCGACTTTTGGACTTCGGCACCTTCCTCACCGAGATCGACCGGGGCAACTTCGACCTGTTCAGTCTGGGGTGGATCGCCGACTACGTGGACCCGGAGAACTTCCTGGACATCCTCTTCCATAGCGGCAGCGAGAACAACCACACCGGCTACGCCAACCCCGAGGTGGACAGGCTGCTGGAGCAGGCGCGGGTCGAGCAGGACCAGAACCGCCGTTACTCCCTTTACCAGCAGGCGGAGCAGATCATCGTCCGCGATGCCCCCTGGATACCGCTCTACCATTCGCGCGATTCCTTCGTGGTCAAGCCCTACGTGCAGGGCTACACGGCGGCGCCCTTCGTGGTGCCGCACCTGCGCTTCGTCTCTCTCCAACGCTGATGCCCCATGGCCAGGGCCGGCCTCTGGGCCTACGTTCTGCGGCGCCTTCTCTGGGCGCCGCTGGTCCTCTTCCTGGTGAGCGTCATCGCCTTCGCCCTGGGCCGCTTCGGGCCCGGCGACCCGGTGCGGGTCCTGGCCGGCCAGCACCGCGACCCGGAGGTCATCGAGGAGATCCGACGCGAGCGGGGGCTGGACCAGAACTTCTTCGTGCAATATGGGCGCTACATGGCCGGCGTCCTGCGGGGCGACCTGGGCACCAGCTTCCGCTACCAGGGACTGCCCGTGTGGGACGTCATCCGGCCGCGGCTGTGGGTGACGTTCCAGTATAACCTGCTGGCGCTGGTGCTGGTGTTCGCCCTGGGGGTCCCCGCCGGGGTGTGGGCGGCGCTGCACCAGGGGACCTGGCGCGACCCCTTCGTCATCGGCCTGCTGCTGGCCCTGGCCGCCATACCGGTGCTGGTGATGGTGCCGGTCCTGCAGTTCGTCTTCGCCCTGAAGCTGCGCTGGCTACCGGTGGGGGGATGGCAGGTGAGGGAGTTCTTCGGCTTCCTGGAGCTGGGCGTCCTGAGCAAGAGCATCATCATACCGCTACTGGCCCTGACGCTGCCCGGCCTGGCTGGCGTGGCCCGACTGGTGCGGGCGCAGGTCCTGGAGGTCCTGGGGGAGGACTACGTGCGCACGGCCCGGGCCAAGGGCCTGAGCGAGCTGGCGGTGGTGACGCGCCACGTGCTGCGCAACGCCCTGTTGCCCATCGTCACCCTCATGGGCTTCGCCCTGGTGGGCCTCCTGTCGGGGTCCATCTTTCTGGAGACCCTCCTGGGCATCCCGGGCATCGGCTCCTACGCCGTGGAGGCCGTCAACGCCCGTGACTACGACGGCATCATGGCCCTGGTGCTCATCACCGGGGCAGCCTTCGTGGTGGCCAACCTGCTGGTGGACGTCCTCTACGCCTTTATCGACCCCCGGGTGAGGCTGGGGGCGGAGGCGTCGGCATGACCACCGCTGCGCCGGCCCTGCCGACGGCGGCCCCCGCCCCGCCGCGGGAGGCGCAGGGCTTCTGGCGGCGCTTCCTGCGCAAGCGGCTGGCGGTGGCCTCCCTGGCGGTGATCCTGGTGATTTACGCTGCCGGTCTGCTGGCCCCCTGGGTGGCGCCCTACAGCTTCCGCCACCAGGACCTGGGCAACACCTTCGCCGGTCCCAGCCGTGAGCACCCGCTGGGAACCGACCGCCTGGGCCGCGACGTCCTCAGCCGTCTGCTCTGGTCGGCCCAGACCACCGTCATCGTGAGCGCCTGCTCGCTGCTGCTGGGGGGCCTGGCCCTCGGGGTGGGGCTGGGCCTGGCAGCGGGCTACCTGGGCGGCCGGACCGACAACCTCATCATGCGCCTGGGCGACGTCCTCTTCGCCCTGCCCGACATCATGCTGCTGCTGCTCATCACCGCCACCGTGCGGCCACGGGTGGACGACTTCTTCCGCGACTTCGAGCGCTGGAGCGGCATCGGCGGCATCCGCGAGTCGGGGGCGCCCGACTACATCCTCATCTTCGGTGCCCTCTCCCTGTTCAGTTGGGTGGGCATGGCGCGGGTGGTCCGCTCGCAGGTGTTGGCCCTGCGGGAGAGCGAGTTCGTGCTGGCGGCGCGGGCGCTGGGTGCCCCCACCTGGCACATCCTGGTCCGCCACCTGCTGCCCAACGTCTCGCCCCTGGTAGTGGTGGCGGCCACCGGCATCCTGGGGACGGCGGCGGGGGCGGAGGTGGCCCTCTCCTTCCTGGGCATCGGGGTGCAGCCTCCCCACCCCAGCTTCGGGGTGATGATCATCGAGAATGCGGGGCCGCGCAACATGCTGGCCCACCCCAACCTGATATTCGTGCCGGCGGCGGTGGTGGGGCTGCTGCTGGTGGCCTTCGCCTTCCTGGGCGACGCCCTCAACGACCTCCTCAGTCCCCGCCGCCGCTGATGCCGCGGTGTTCCCCGCTTCCTTCCATAAGAGGCGTGTGCACCGCAGTCCCGTGCAGCCACCGATAAAGCTCAAGTCTGTTCCTGATTCCCGCCTTACGGTAAATTCGTTTGATATGACTTTTTACTGTGTTTATCGAAATATAAAGGCGTGAAGCTATCTGATGCGCGGTCAGGCCACTTGCCGCTAGATATGCGACTTCTATTTCCCGCGCAGTCAACTGTGAGGAACGTAGTGGATTACCCATCAGCTGTATTCTTTGCTGACCGTGTGCTGAGATGTCAATGTCCCTGCCAATTTTTTCACTCCTTCGGGTGATTGCACAATTGTCAAACTGTGATAGGTTGTTCCAAGGTGGACGCACTGAAATGGGAATAAGAGGAAGATACTATGTTACAGGCGACGAAGGCGAGACTCGTCATCTGGGCAGTCGCCCTCGTGACGGTGATATTGCTAGTCCATCGTCAAGAAGCTGCTGCGTCCCACCAAGGTTTTTGGTGGTGGTCGCAGACGGGGCTGGCTGGCGTCGCCCAAGACTGGGGTGGCACATCGGATCATGGTCACGGCTATGGAGATCACGCCGTCGATATTGCTGCTCCGGCCGGAACCGAAGTCCGATACATATCGGACTTCCATTACAATGTTTGGCCTCGCCTGAGCTGGGGTCAGTCTTGTGCAAGTGGTAACGGGGGGCATATGGCTGTTATCGAGCTCTTCGGTCTAGATTCGCACAACCCATACGGCGTTCGGTACATAGGGAAAGCCGTATACAGACACTTGGTAAGGGATACTGCTGTCGGAGAGGGTGAGGGTGTACCGGGGCCTGGTGCTAGGCTAGGATGGGTCGCTGGCGGATTACCTTATAACCCTTCTTGTTGGACGGGACCTCACCTACACCAAGGCGTGAGGGAGACAGCCGGAGGTGTGACTCTGGAACACTTGAATGACATCAACTGCAAGCCTTCTCAACAAGTCGCAATCGGGGCCCGATGTTATCTACTGTACTGGAGGGGGTGAGTGTGTTCATGAAGCTGGCTCGGCATACAGGTTTACCTGTGTGCAGCGGAGTCCTTGCCTTATGTGCTTTGGTTATGGTTATGTCCTGCAGCTGGGATGCGCGCCATGAGGAAGGCAGCACCGTGTTTACCCTAACCCCGGTCATCGAAAATGAAGGTCTCGCCACTCCCCTCACGCCCAGCGCCCTCACGCCACCGGCTGGCCAGGCCATTGGCGTGCCCGACTCCCCGACCGGTCGCGGTGGCGAGCAGGACCTGGTGGCGGTGGCCACGCCAGCGGAGCTGGCCCAGACCATCGGGGCCAAGGTGTTCGTACCCATCGGCTACCCCATTGATCAGATACTCTATCGGCCCCGGCCCGAGCGGGCAACGGTCGAGTACACGCTTTCCTTCTTGCGCGAGACCACCTACCTACATGTCCTGTGGCCAGCCCCGGACCCCTCACGCTACGAGGAGTATTTGATTTCCCAGTGGGAAGGGGAACACTGGACGGTGAGCAGGCGCGAGACGCTGGACCTGGCCGGAAAGAGCGTGCGCATGGTGCTGCTGCAGGAGCAGGGCGTGACCAGGCCCTGGCACCAGACCCTCCTGCTGTGGCAGGAGGACGGCTATCTGCTGGAGCTGGCGGGCCTCGACACCACACCGTCCTACCCCCGCGCCACCACCGAGACGGTGCTGCAGGCCGCTAGTAGCATCCGCGGCTTCGCGCCCGAAGAGATAGCCTCCGCCCCCTGGCAGATGCGCTCGCCTGACGACCGGGCCTCGGCCAGGCCCCGCCGCTACGCTAGCGCAGAGGAGGCGGCCAGGGAGAGCGGCCTCACCATCTACGTGCCCTCCCGCGCCCGGGTGGAGTGGGTCATCGTGGCGCAGGTGGAGGACCCGCCCGACTCGGGCCGGTGGTCCTATAACCCCTACGAGACCACGGTGATGCTGGCGGAGCGGGCGATGCTGACGCGCAGGGCCAGCCCGCCCGACCCCTCGCGTCCGCTGCTGGCAAGCGCCCGTAGCGAGGTCCTGACGGTCAACGGCAGCCCGGCCGTCCTGGAGGAGCAGATGTCGGCTGGCGGCAGCGGCCCCCGCTTCCTGGCGCTCCACTTCACCTTCGGGGGCCAGCACTTCGTCATCACCGCCCCTGCCGGGGAGTTCGACCGGGCGCGGCTGGTAGCCATCGCCGAGTCCCTGCGCCCCGTGCCGCCCTGAGGGCTGACCTCTCTGCCTTGGCGGCTAAAGGGAGGCCCATGCTATAATCGAGCCAGAGGCCACCCTTTTGCTATCGCCAACGTGGTGAAGGTCAGCGCCGAGCGTACCCAGGACTGTCAGGCCGTCCTGGAGATCCGAGTCGAGCCTGAGCACCTGGAGCCCTACCTGGAGAGGGCCTATCGCCGTCTGGCCCAGCGCACCGAGGTGCCCGGCTTCCGTCGCGGCAAGGCCCCCCGCGTCATGCTGGAGCGCTACCTGGGCCGCCACCGCCTCCTGCACGAGGCCCTGGACATCCTGGTGCCCGAGGTAGTCCGCCAGGCCCTGGACCAGGAGGGCATCGAGCCCTTCGACCGCCCCACGGTGGAGGTGGTCCAGGAGGAGCCGCCCGTCATCAAGGCGACGGTGCCCCTGGCCCCGGTGGTGGAGCTGGGCGACTACCGCTCCCTGCGCCTGCCACGGCCCCAGGCCGAGGTGGACCCCTCCGAGGTGGATGCGGCGCTGGAGGAGCTGCGCCACCGCTACGCCCTGCACGAGCCGGTGGACCGCCCCGTGCAGTGGGGCGACATCGTGCGCCTGGACATCCGCGTCCAGGCCGATGGCCGCACCCTGGTGAGCGAGGAGGACGTGGAGCTGCGCCTTCGCGAGGGCACCGTCCTGGTGCTCCCCGGGCTGGCCGACGGCATCCTGGGGATGGCCAAGGGCGAGGAGAAGGTGTTCGAGCTGCCGGTGCCCGAGGACTACCCCAGGCGAGAGGTGGCCGGCCGCACTGCCCGGGCCACCGTCCGCGTCCATGAGGTGAAGCAGGAGCGGCTGCCCGACCTGGACGACGACTTCGCCCGCCAGGTGGGCGAGGGCTTTCCCGACTTGGCCTCCCTGCGCCGCCGCCTGGAGGACGACATCCGCCAGCGCAAGCAGCAGGAGCTGGAGTCGTCCTACCGCCTGCAGGCAGTGGACGCCCTGGTCCAGGCGGCGGAGCGCATCGAGTACCCGCCGGTGCTGCTGGAGCAGGAGGTGGAGCGCCTGCTGCGGGACGAGGCCCGCGCCGCCGGCCGGGACGTGGACCGCTACCTGGAGCAGCTCCGCCGCAGCCCCGAGGAGGCCTGGCAGGAGTTGCGGCCCCGCGCCGAGGAGCGGCTCCGCCGTTCCCTGGCCCTCTCCAAGCTGGCCGAGCTGGAGGGCATCCAGGTCCCAGATGAGGAGGTCCAGGCCGAGATCGACAGCATCGTGGCGGCAGGAGGCCCTGACGCCCAGCAGCTGCGGGCCCTGCTGGAGTCCCCGGCCGGGAGGGACTCCATCCGCCGCACCCTGCTCACGCGTAAGACCATTGACCGACTGGTGGAGATCGTCTCCGGCGAAGGTGCCGGGGCTGCCGCCGGAGCACAGGAGGTGGAGGCAAATGACCGATGAGCTGTGGCGCCCCCGGGGCGTCATCCCCTATGTGGTGGAGCAAGGCCCGAGGGGCGAGCGCGCCTTCGACATCTTCTCGTTGCTGCTGAAGGAGCGCATCGTCTTCCTGGGCTGGCCCATCGACGACCAGATAGCCAACCTCATCGTCATGGAGCTCCTTTACTTGGAGCGAGAGGACCCCGACAAGGACATCTACATGTATATCAACTCCCCGGGCGGGGTCATCAGCGCCGGCCTGGCCATCTACGACACCATGCAACTGGTCAAGTGCGACGTGGCCACCATCTGCGTGGGGGAGTGCGCCAGCATGGCCACCGTTCTGCTGGCCGCCGGGGCCAAGGGCAAGCGCTACGCCCTGCCCCACTCCACCATCCACATCCACCAGGCGCGGGGAGGCGTCACGGGCCGCGCCGCCGACGTGGAGTCCATCGCCAAGCATGTCATCCGTCAGAACGAGCTGATACGCCAGATCCTGGCCTATCACACCGGCCAGCCCATCGAGCGCATCGCCCAGGACACGGACCGCGAGTTCTTCATGGACGTCTACCAGGCCAAGGACTACGGCATCATAGACGAGGTCCTGGTGAGCCCCAAGCTGCCGGCCGGTGCCCCCGGCGCAGCCCCTGGAGGGTAGGGAGGATGCCGCAGCGGGGAGGCCGCAGCTACTCCTACCACTGCTCCTTCTGCGGGAAGGGGCAGCAGGAGGTCCGCCGCCTCATCGCCGGACCTAATGGGGTCTACATCTGCGATGAGTGCGTGCAGCTCTGCAACGAGATCATCCGCGAGGACATGGCCCCCAAGGGCCGGCCCCAGGTCCAGCGGATACCGCCCCCGCGGGCCATCTACCAGCAGCTCAGCGAGTATGTCATCGGCCAGGAACACGCCAAGAAGGTCCTGTCGGTGGCTGTCTATAACCACTACAAGCGCATCGCTGCCGGCCGGCACTTGCGGGAGGTGGAGCTGGAGAAGAGCAACATCCTGCTCATAGGCCCCACCGGGTGCGGCAAGACGTTGCTGGCCCGCACCCTGGCCAAGATTCTGGACGTCCCCTTCACCATCGCCGACGCCACCTCCCTGACGGAGGCTGGCTACGTGGGCGAGGACGTGGAGAACATACTGCTACGCCTCATCCAGGCGGCCGACTACGACATCGCCCGCGCTGAGCGGGGCATCGTCTATATCGACGAGATCGACAAGATAGCCCGCAAGTCAGGCGACAACCCCTCCATCACCCGCGATGTGTCGGGGGAGGGGGTCCAGCAGGCCCTGCTGAAGATCATCGAGGGCTGTGTGGCCAACGTCCCGCCCCAGGGGGGCCGCAAGCACCCCCACCAGGAGTTCATCCAGATCAACACCAGCAATATCCTCTTCATCTGCGGCGGCGCCTTCGAGGGCCTGGAGCAGATCATCGACCAGCGCATCGGCAAGGGGCGGCGCAGCATCGGCTTCAAGGCCCACAGCGCCCGTGAGGACACGGCCAAGGTCAAGGACGAGCTCCTCAGGTATGTGACGCCCGACGACTTGCTGCGCTACGGCCTGATCCCCGAGTTCGTGGGCCGGCTCCCCGTCATTGTCAGCCTCCACTCGCTGGACAAGGCGGCCCTGATGCGGGTCCTGACGGAGCCCAAGAACGCGCTGGTCAAGCAGTACCAGCAGATCTTCGCCCTGGACGGCGTGGAGCTGGTCTTCACGGAAGACGCTCTGGAGGCGGCAGCCGAGGAGGCCCTGCGCCTGCGGACAGGGGCGCGGGGGCTGCGCACCGTCCTGGAGGACTGCCTGCTGGACGTGATGTATGAGATCCCCTCCCGCAACGATATCAAGAAGTGCGTGGTGGACGCCGAGGTGGTCCGTGGCCACCGCCGTCCCCTCCTGCTGACCCGCAGCGGCCAGGTGGTGGACCTCTGGTCCGAGCAGGCCCAGGAAGAGACGGCCTAGGGCCTGCCGCGTTTGACTTCCCCCAGGCGGCGCCTCTATGCTGGAGGCGCTGCCAACGCCCCGGACCATGGCCAAGCGAAGGCTGGACCTCCTGTTGGTGGAGCGCGGCCTGGTCGAGAGCCGGGAGAAGGCACGGGCCCGTATCATGGCCGGCGAGGTCCTGGTCGAGGACAGGCCCATCGACAAGCCTGGCACCCTGGTGGACGACCGGGCCCAGGTGCGCCTGCTGGCCACGCCCCGCTACGTCAGCCGGGGCGGCGATAAGCTGGAGCATGCCCTGCGCGCCTTCCGCGTGGACGTCCAGGGCCTGGTCTGCGCCGACGTCGGCGCTGGCACCGGCGGCTTCACCGACTGCCTGCTGCAGCACGGCGCCCGCCGGGTCTACGCCATCGACGTCGGCTATGGCCAGCTCCACCCCCGCCTGCGGCAGGACCCGAGGGTGGTGGTCATGGAGCGGACCAATGCCCGCTATCTCGGGCGGCTGCCGGAGCCCTTGGACCTGGCTACGGTGGACGTCTCCTTCATCTCCCTGACCAAGGTCCTGCCGCCGCTATTGCCCAATCTGCGACCGGGAGGGGCGATAGTGGCCCTGTTCAAGCCCCAGTTCGAGGCCCGGCGGGGCGAGGTGCCCAGGAGGGGAGTCATCCGCGACCCCCTTCTGCACGCCACCCTCATCGGGCGCTTTGTGGCCTGGGCAGTGGGCCAGGGCCTCCGCGTCCTGGGGCCGGTCCGCTCGCCCGTGCCCGGTGCCGAGGGCAACCTGGAATTCTTCTTCCTGCTGCGGCCCCATGCATAAGGTCGGCATATTTGTCCATCCCCGCGTCCGTGCCGCCCACGAGCTGGGGCGAGACCTGGAGCGGTTCCTGCGTCAGCGGGTGGAGGAGGTCTGGCTCACCACGGCCTGGGACAGCCGCGCCTTGGGCCTCATCGAGGGCACAGGCCTGCTGGTGTGTATCGGCGGCGATGGCACCATGCTCTGGGCCGCACGTGCGGTAGTGCCCCATCGCGTGCCCATCATGGGCGTCAGCATGGGGCGCCTGGCCTTTCTGGCCGAGGTCCGACCGGAGGAGGCGCGGGAGAGCATCGCCATGGCCCTGCAAGGGAAAGGGCGGCTGGAGGAGCGGGCCATGCTGGAGGCCCGCATGGGCGAGGACGTCTACACCGGCCTCAACGACGTGGTGGTGGGGAGGGCGCGCCTGGGCCGACCGGTGTATGTGCAGGTGGCCATCGACGGCGAGCCGGTGGCCCTCTACCGGGCGGACGCCGTCGTAGTGGCTAGCGCCACCGGCAGCACTGCCTACTCCCTCTCAGCCGGAGGTCCCGTCCTCCACCCCGAGGCCCGCGAGCTGGTGCTGACGCCCGTCTCGCCCCATCTGGCCACAGGCCGCTCCCTGGTGCTGCCCCCCGACGCCGCGGTCTCCCTAACGGTGAGGGGCGAACACCAGGCCTTCCTGAGCGTGGACGGGCAGGAAGACCTGCCCCTACCGCCCGGCAGCTCCGTGGAGGTCCGCCGCAGCCCCCACGTGGCCATTTTCCTGCGCCTGTCGCCGCCCCAGCGGGACTACCAGTTCCTGGCGCGACGCCTGGGGTGGCAGCCTGCCGACCTAGACCCCGACCTTCCCGCCGAAACGGTCTCATCGCTGGTGGAGGAGGACGTTGCCGGCCCCTGAAGCACCTCTACCCGAGCGGACCATCTCCAGCCGACACCTTTACCGCGGCCGCATCCTCAACCTGCGCCTGGACACGGTGGAGCTACCCCACGGAGGCACCGCCCAGCGCGAGATCGTGGAGCATGGCGATGTGGCCGCCATAGTGCCCGTCGACGAGCAGGGGAACGTGGTGCTGGTCCGCCAGTTCCGTCTGGCCGTGGGCAGGGACCTGCTGGAGGTGCCCGCCGGTGGCCTCGATCCGGGAGAGACGCCTGAGGAGGCAGCCCAGCGGGAGCTGGCCGAGGAGACGGGCCTCGGCGCCCGCCAGCTGCGTCCGCTGGGGGGCTTTTATGTCTCCCCTGGCTACACCAGCGAGTTCATCCACGTCTTCCTGGCGCAAGGGCTGGAGCCGGCCAGCGTGGCGGCCGATCCGGACGAGGACATAGTGGTGGAGAGGATGCCCCTGCGTCGGGCACTAGAGCTGGTGCGGGAAGGCGCCATCCGCGACGCCAAGAGCATCGTCGGGCTGCTGTGGGCGGCCCAGGAGCTAGGGCTGCTCGTTGAAGCTAAGAGTGGCGATGGTTAGAATGTCATTGGCCGTCGAGGTTTGGGAAGCTCGTAACAACCCTCCCTCACGTGCCCGATACCCCTGACTGGAGGTAAGCGATGGCGCAACGCCAGGCTGTGGCGCCGCCCCACCGCCTCGGCTTCGCCGCCACCCTGCGCCGCGATGCCTGGTGGATAGAGCCACTCCTGTTCGCTGCAGGGCTAGTCCTTTTCTTCGGCTATCTCGGCGTGTCCGCATTCCTGGACAAGTGGGCATTCCAAATAGGCCCATACCATTCGCCTGTCTTTGAGTTCGGGCCATTCATTTTTCTCGAAGACAAGCTCAAAGAAGGCTTCGGACCATGGTTCGTCTCGCCTGCCTTTATCATCCTGTGGGGCCCCGCCGGTTTCCGACTGACTTGCTACTACTTCCGTAAGGCCTACTACCGCGCCTTGTTCTGGGCACCGCCCGCATGCGCCGTCGGCGATCTGCCGCCCCGATATCACGGGGAAGCGAGGTTCCCGTTCCTCCTGCAGAACCTCCACCGCTATTTCATGTATGTCGCACTAATACTGGTGTGGTTCCAGTGGGCCAACGCCATCCGCGGCTTTCACGACCCGGAGGAGGGCTGGGGGATAGGGATGGGATCGGCGCTCCTGGTGCTGGACTCTGCCCTCCTTTCGCTATACCTGTTCTCGTGCCATGCGCTGCGCCATCTGATAGGCGGAGGCTTAGACTGCTTCTCGTGCTCCCGTTGGAACACTGTGAGGAAGCGGGGCTGGGATGTAGTGTCCCGTCTGAACGTTAATCACGGCCTATGGGCATGGCTGAGCCTGTTCAGTGTGGCGCTGACCGACGTCTACATACGGCTGGTGGCCAACGGCCACATCACCGACCCCAACACGTGGAGCCGTTTCTAGGGGGTGGAGGCAGTGCCCGGATACGAAGTGCACGAGTACGACGTCCTGGTGGTAGGCGCCGGCGGCGCCGGCCTGCGGGCCGCCATCGCCGCCGCCGAGGAGGGCGCCCGCACGGCGGTGGTCTGCAAGTCCCTCCTGGGCAAGGCCCACACCGTCATGGCCGAAGGCGGCATCGCCGCCGCCTTGGGCACCGTGGACCCCGATGACAACTGGCGTGTCCACTTCCGCGACACCATGCGCGGCGGCAAGCTCATGAACAACTGGCGCATGGCCATGATCCATGCCCAGGAGGCCCCCGAACGGGTCCTGGAGCTGGAGCGCTGGGGGGCCGTCTTCGACCGCACCAGGGACGGCCGCATCCTGCAGCGCCCCTTCGGCGGCCACCGCTACTCGCGCCTGGCCCACGTGGGCGACCGCACCGGCCTGGAGATGATCCGCACCCTGCAGCAGAAGGCGGTGGCCCTCGGCATCGACGTGTTCATGGAGACCACCGTCAGCCGCATCCTGACCGATGCCGGTCGCGTGGCCGGGGCCGTGGCCTACCGCAGGGAGTCGGGCGAGCTCCTGGTCTTCCGTGCTAGGGCGGTGGTGCTGGCCACCGGCGGCGTGGGGAAGTGCTACAAGATCACCTCCAACTCCTGGGAATACACCGGCGATGGGCACTCCCTCGCCTACTGGGCGGGCGCCGACCTGATGGACATGGAGTTCGTCCAGTTCCACCCCACCGGCATGGTCTGGCCACCCAGCGTGCGCGGCATCCTGGTGACCGAGGGCGTGCGCGGCGAAGGGGGCGTCCTCCTCAACAACAGGGGCGAGCGTTTTATGTTCAACTACATACCCGATTACTACCGCGCCGAGACGGCCGAGTCCGTCGAAGAGGCTGACCGGTGGTATACCGACAAGCGCAACAACCGTCGTCCCCCCGAGTTGCTCCCCCGCGATGTGGTGGCCCGTGCCATCAATGCCGAGATCAAGGCCGGCCGCGGCTCTCCCCACGGCGGCGTCTTCCTGGACATCGCCACTCGCATGGGCCGCGAGCAGATCCTGCGCAAGCTGCCGGGCATGTACGAGCAGTTCCTCCGCCTGGCCGACGTGGACATCACCAAGGAGCCCATGGAGGTGGGCCCCACCATGCACTACATCATGGGTGGGGTACGGGTGGACGCCGAGACCGCCGCCACCACCGTCCCTGGCCTCTACGCCGCCGGCGAGGTGGCCGCCGGGCTACATGGTGCCAACCGTCTGGGGGGTAACTCCCTGTCGGACCTGTTGGTGTTCGGCCGACGGGCCGGCCTTCATGCCGCCCGCTATGCCGCGTCCCTGCCCCAGCTCCCCTCCATCAGCGGCGACGAGGTGGAGGCCATCGCCACCGAGATGTACGCCCCCTTCCACTGCAGCGACGGCGAGAACCCCTTCGCCATCCAGAAGGAACTGCAGGAGACGATGCAGGACCTGGTGGGCATCGTCCGCACGGGCGATGAGCTGCAGGAGGCGCTGCGCCGCATCCAGGCCCTCAAGGAAAGGGCGCAGCGGGTGTCGGTGCCCGGCAACCAGCAGTACAACCCCGGCTGGCACCTGGCTATGGACCTGCGTTCCCTGCTGACGGTGGCCGAGGCCATCGCCCTCTGCGCGCTGGAGCGCAAGGAGAGCCGGGGCGCCCACACTCGCGAGGACTACCCCAAGGAGGACCCAGAGCAGGGCAAGTTCAACCTGGTGGTGCGGCGCAACAGCGACGGCCAGCCCGTGCTGGAGAAGGTCCCCCACCCAGAGATGCCAGAAGAGGTCCGCAAGATCCTGGAGGAGGCGTAGCCCGTGGCCCTCAGGACCATCAGCATCTACCGAGGCGACAAGAGCGGCGGCCGCTTCGTAGATTTCCAGGTAGACGTGGAGGAGGGGAACGTCGTCCTGGACGTGGTGCTAAAGGTGCAGGCGGAGCAGTCGCCCGACCTGGCCGTACGCTGGAACTGCAAGGCCGGACGCTGCGGCTCCTGCTCGGCCGAGATCAACGGTTTTCCCCGCCTCATGTGCATGACCCGCATGAGCATGTTCCCGGCCGACCGTCCTGTATACGTCGCGCCCCTGAAGACGTTCCCCATCATCAAGGACCTGGTGACCGACGTCTCCCTGAACTACGAGATCGCCAAGACCATACCCCCCTTCCAGCCCCGCCCTCCCGACCCGGACGGCCTCTACCGCATGAGCCAGGAGGACGTGGACCGGGTCCAGGAGTTCCGCCGCTGCATCGAGTGCTTCCTCTGCCAGAACGTCTGCCACGTCATCCGCGACCACCCGGAGAACAAGGCCCGCTTCTACGGCCCCCGCTGGTTCGTGCGTCTGGCTGAGCTGGAGATGCACCCCCTGGACACGGCCGACCGACGCCAGCTCATCCGCGAGATGGCCGGCGTGGGCTTCTGCAACGTCACCAAGTGCTGCACCGAGGTCTGCCCGGAGCACATCCGGATCACCGATAACGCCATCATACCCCTCAAGGAACGGGTGGTGGATCTCTATTTCGACCCCCTGCGCTGGCTGGCCGACCGCCTGCGGGGCCGGCGCCCCGGCCAGGCAGGCACCCGCTAGGGGACACGGCCTCAGGACCTCTGCGCCCCGTCCAGGACGGCAGCGGGGGTCAAATCGTAGGCTGAGGGCGAATCGCAGAATCGTAGCTGCAGGGCTTCAGCCCTGCTCCCAGGCGGCCCAGGCCCGCCCAGGGGCGAGCACCGTCGCCAGGCCGCGGCGGGCCGAGCGGCACATGAACTCCACCGCCAGGTAGTCCGCTCCCGTCCGCTCCCCTTCCAGCCGCAGGGCCAGCAGCGGCAGGTCGCCAGCGGCGGCCTGGGCTGCCGCCAGCAGCCTCTCCTCCAACCCGGGAGCGGGAGGCGTATCCACAGGGCGGAGCAGGGCACGGTAGGCGGCCAGCCTGGCCGAAGGACGCGTCGGTCCCAGCCCCACGCCCACCACCATGGGCGGGCAGAGGAGGGACCGCGCCCGGGCCACGGCCCGCGCCACCGCCTCCACCAGCGTCCCCTCGCCGGCGTCGCGGGGGACGGGCGCACACTGGGCCGCGCGGCGGGGGCTGCGCCCTTGGACCAGGACCCCGATACAGCCATGGGGCAGGGCAGCGTCCACGGCCAGCAGGGGCCGCGCCCCCACCAGGCCCTGGGCACGGGCGCGCCGGACCGCCCTCTTCACCGCCGCCGTCATCGCCTCGTCGGCGATGAAGAATACGGGGCGCCCCGGGTCCTCGCACAGGGGTAGGCCCTCGGCCTCGGCCTGACGGCCGTTGCGCAGGGCCTGGCCCAGCAGCAGGCGAGAGGCCCCGGCGGGGGCATCGGCGAGGGCACACTCCAGGGCCACTGTCACATCGGCGGGCAGCGAGCAACTCGTCTGCCGCAGAAGGGCGAGGATGGGGCCTTCCGCCGTCCCTGGGCCGGTCACGATGCTCTCACTTGATCACTGATACGAGCTCACGCACGGCATTGGCAGCCCTGCGCAGCCCTTCCAGCTCGTCCGGGGCCAGAGGGGCCTCATAGACACGCTCGACGCCGCCCGCGCCCAGGCGCACGGGCACACCGGTGTAGGCCCCCTCGATGCCGTATTCTCCCTGTAGGTAAGCGCAGCAGGGGAGGACACGCTTCCTGTCCAGGAGGATCGACTCCACCATGGCCACCGTGGCTGCGGCGGGGGCGTAGAAGGCGGAGCCCGTCTTGAGCAGGCTGACCACCTCGGCGCCACCGTTGCGTGTCCTCTGGACAATGGCCTCGATGCGCTCCCTGGGCAGCAGATGGGTCAGAGGTATGCCGCCAACCATGGCCGTGCTGACAATGGGCACCATGGTGGCCTCCGTATGGCCGCCCAGCACGTAAGCGTGCACGTCCTCCACCGAGCAGCCGACCTCCCAGGCGATGAACGTGCGATAGCGGGCGCTATCTAGCATGCCGCCCTGCCCTACCACGCGTTCCCTCGGCAGGCCCGTCACATCGCGGGCCACGTGGCACATGGCATCCATGGGGTTGGCGAAGATTATGAAGATGGCCTCGGGCGAGTGCTCCAGCGCCCTCTGGCAGACCTCCCGCACGATGGAGGCGTTGGTGTTGAGTAGCTCCTCGCGGCTCATGCCCGGCCGCCGCGGCACGCCCGAGGTGACGATGACCACCTCGGAGCCGGCGGTGTCGCGCCAGTCGTTGGTGCCGACGATGCGGGCGTCGAAGCCCACCACCGGCGCCGACTGGGCCAGGTCTAGGGCCTTGCCCTGGGGCAGCCCCTCGATGACGTCGATCATCACCACGTCCACGTATCCCGTCTCGGCCAGGCGCTGGGCCATGGTGCCGCCGGTCATGCCCGCGCCTACCACCGTCACCTTCCTGCGCATGACCTCCTCCTGCAGGGAGTCGGGGATGTTCTGGGATGGGGCTCAGTCCATATGCCGCAGTTTTTCGATGATGGCATCGGCCACCTGGGATGTGCCCACGGCGGTGGGGTCGTCCCGGTGAGGCTTCATGTCGTAGGTCACCGACCTGCCCTCGCGGATGACGGCCGCCATGGCCTGCTCCATGCGGTCGGCAGCCGCTCCCTCGCCCAGGTAGCGCAGCATC
>DATLZD010000060.1:0-9018 GCA_035574155.1 Dehalococcoidia bacterium
GATGCCCCAGGCTGGGGCTGTCACGGAACTTTAACGTTGGGCGCCTACATTTGCCATGGTAGGCGTTCCCAGACCAGTATAACATGGCGGGGCACGGGGGGCACGTTTGGGGGCATTGATAAAGTGGAAACTGTAAAAACCGACCAATGCTTGACAGGCGGCGGGGCGGCTGGTATACTGTCGCCCGCTGGTGAAGGACGTAACAAAGTGTCCCGGCCCATGAAACGGATGGGGCACCAGCAACGTTTACTAATTGGGGAGGTGAACCAAGTGAAGGAGGCGGTCGTGGAGGAGCGGGAGACGAGGACGCCGGAGTGCCGCCACCACTGGGTCATCGAGACGCCCAGCGGCAGCCTGAGCGTGGGCCGCTGCCGGCGCTGCGGCGCCGTCCGCGAGTTCCGCAACTCCATACCCGACACCTACTGGGACGAGGAGTCCTCGGTGGGCGCCTGGGGCAAGAGGGGCGCCGGCGAGGACAAGGCGGCGGGCGGCGAGGCCGACAGCGAGCCGGCCCTAGCCATCTAGCAGGCGCTGCGACGCTGCGGGGGGCACCGCCTTGCGGTGCCCCTTTTTGTTTCCCGTCCGTCCTGACCGTCCGCCGACCAACGTCCCGCCCCCGCCGCCTATAATGGCCTGGGGATGGACCTGCGGGTGCGCATCGCGGCCGGCAAGCGGGAGCTGGTGCTGAACAACCCGGTGCTGACGGCCTCGGGCTGCTTCGGCAACGGCGTCGAGTTCCTGCGGGTGTTCGACATCCAGCGTCTGGGGGGCATCGTCAGCAAGGGCATCACCCTGCGGCCGCGGTCGGGCAACCCGCAGCCGCGCATCGTGGAGGCGCCGGCAGGCATGATCAACTCCATCGGCCTGCAGAACGTGGGCGTGGAGGCGGTGGTGACGGAGCTGGCTCCCATCTGGGCCACCTGGTCGGTGCCCGTCATCGCCAACATCGCCGCCGAGCGGGTGGAGGACTACGCCGAGCTGGCGGCCCGCCTGGACGGGGTTGCGGGCGTGAGCGCCCTGGAGCTGAACGTGTCCTGCCCCAACGTGGAGAACGGCCTCGAGTTCGGCTGTCGGCCCGACCTGACGGCGGAGGTGGTGCGGGCCGTCCGCCAGGCGAGCGGCCTGCCGGTGCTGGTGAAGCTGACCCCCAGCGCCGGCGACGTGGTGGCGGTGGCCAAGGCGGCGGTGGAGGCCGGCGCCCACGCCCTGACCATCGCCAACACCTTCCCCGCCCTGAGCATAGACATAGGCCGCAGGCGTCCGGCCCTGGGCTGGGGGACTGGGGGCCTGTCGGGGCCGGCTATCCGCCCCATCGTGCTGAAGATGGTGTGGGACGTGGCCCGTGCCGGCCTGGGGGTGCCCATCATCGGCTGCGGCGGCATCGTCACCTGGCGCGACGCGGTGGAATACATCATGGCCGGCGCCTGTGCCGTGCAGGTGGGCACCGCCACCTTCGTCAACCCGCGGGCTCCCCTGGACGTGCTGGAGGGACTGGAGGAGTTCCTGCGCCGGGAGGGGGTGGAGGACCTGGGGCAGCTGGTGGGGGCGGCCCTGGCCCGGGGAGAGCCCGCCAAGGGGCACAGAAGGGCGTTTTCGGGCGCAGAGGGGTAGCCAAAGGCGGCCGCTCCTGGTATCTAGGAGAGGTGGGGGAAGGCGTGAGGAGAGCGGGACGGCACGCCAGCACCTTCTCAGCCCAGGCAGCGGAGGGCGAGGCGCCGGGCAGGGCCGCCGATGGCCCGGGCCGGCTGGGCTGGGCGGCCTGGCCATCGGGGCGGGCCTGGGAGGCGGTCCTGGTGGCCCTGCCGCTGCTGCTGGGCCTGGCCGTGCGCCTGTGGCACGTGCTGCCGGCAGGCTTCCCCCTCAACGACGGGGGGATGTTCTATGCCATGGCCTCCGACATCCAGCGCCACGGCTTCAGCCTGCCGGAGTTCACGTCCTACAACGGGCTGCTGATCCCCTTCGCCTATCCGCCGCTGGCGTTCTACCTGGCAGCGGGGCTGGACCTGGTCGGCCCCTGGTCCCTGGCGGATGTCATCCGCTTCCTGCCCGTCTCGGCCAGCGTGCTGAGCATCGGCGCCCTTTACCTGTTGGCGCGGGCGGTGGTGGGGCCGGGGCCGGTGCCCCTGCTGGCGGCCTTCGCCTTCGCCCTGGCACCCCGCAGCTTCACCTGGCAGATAGTGGGAGGGGGGCTGACCCGCTCCCTGGGGCAGCTCCTGGCCATCCTGGCCCTGTGGCAGGGCTACCTGATGTTCAAAGAGGGCCGGGGGCCGAGGCCCTTGGCCATCGTGCTGGCGGCGCTGGCGGTCCTCACCCACCCTGAGATGGGCTGGCTGGTGGCCTTCAGCTACGCCTTCTTCTTCGTGGCCCTGGGCCGCAACCGGGCGGGCGTCCTCAGTGCCGCCGTTACTGCCCTGTCGGTGGCGGTGCTGAGCACGCCCTGGTGGCTGACGGTCCTGCTGCGCCACGGCATCGAGCCGCTGCTGTCGGCTGCCCAGACGGGCAAGAACGACTGGCTCTCGTGGAAGTTTATCAACCTGCTGCAGCCCTACTTCACCGACGAGCCCTTCTTCCCTCTGCTGGCCATCCTGATGTATACCGGCTGGGCCATCTCGGCCTTCAAGGGGGAGCTCTTCCTGCCTGCCTGGTTCCTGCTGATCCTCTACATCGACCCGCGGGTGGCCTACACCAGCGCCATGGTGCCCGGCTCCATGCTGGCGGGGCTGGCGGTGACGACGCTTTTGGAGCTGGCCCACCGGGAGGGGCGTTCCCTGCCCGTCCCGGGCCGGTGGGTCCAGGCCGTGGCGGCAAACTGGCGGCGCTGGGCGCTGGCCGCTGCTCGCCCCTGGCCCTATGTGGGCCTCGTGCTGTTCCTGGTCTACGGGACCTACTCCTCCCTGAAGGCCGACAGGACGCCTGGCTCGCCCCTGGTCTCGATGCCCAAGGACGCCAGGGCGGCCATGTCGTGGATCGCCAGCAGCACACCGGGGGCGTCCCGTTTTCTCATCGTCCATGGCAATTTCAATCCCTGGATCGACGCGGTGTCGGAGTGGTTCCCGGCCTTGACGGGCCGGGTCAGCGTGGCCACGGTCCAGGGCTCCGAGTGGCTGGGGCTGCGCCGTTACGAGAACCAGCAGTTCCTCTACTGGACCATCCAGGAGTGCGCATATGAACAGGCCTCGTGCCTGGACCGCTGGTCCTATCTCTACCGGGTGGGGTTCACCCACGTGTTCATACCGAGGGTGGGGAACGCAGAGTGCTGCACAGCGCTCCTGAGCTCGCTGCGCTACGATGCGGACTACCGGCTCATCTACGATGGGCCTGGCGGCCTCATATTCGAGCGCGAGGGGCCTGACCGGTTCACTTACAACCTCCCCTCCAGCTGAGGCACGGTGGTCGGCATGGGCGTGCCGCCCGAGAGGCCCCCTCCCTGGTGGCTGGAGACCTGGGTCCTGACCAGGGCCATCTTCGGCATCCTCTTCTGGCCGCTCCTCTTCTTGGTGGGGACGGTGGTGGCCATTGCCGGGCTGGTGGTCGCCTTCAGCGCCGGCCCTTGGTGGGGGGTCCTGGCCCTGTCCCTGCTGGCCCTGACGGTGCTGGGGCTGGTCTGGTGGGACCGCCACCGCTCTCCCACCCCTCAGGACTGAGCGCCCTCCGCCTCCACCACCTCGAAGGTGTAGCGCAGCCAGGTGCCGTCGGGGTGGGGCGCCGTGGGCAGGGCCAGGTCCTCGAAGGCGGCGACGGTGGCAGCCCCTCCCTCTCGCACATAACGGCTGCAGTCCTCCATCGTCTGCCAGCGGGTCACCTGCCCCATCTGTCCGTCGCCATAGGCCCCCCACAGGTACTCCACCGAGATGAAACCAGGCTGGCGGCGTAGCACCTCCAGGATGCGGGGCAGCGCCTGCTCCAGCCTCTCTTGCCACTGGCGGCGGTCGCCGATGCGGGTCTTGCGCACGACGATGGAGACGACCATGGCCACCTCCTGCGCTGGACTCTCCCTGCCCTGTTATACTGGATACGCCGTGCCGACGCTAACTGTCACCTCCCGAGTGCATGAGGTGCTGCGCCGGGTGGAGGCTGCCTGCCTACGGGCAGGCCGTTCGCCGCAAGAGGTCACCGTGGTGGCCGTGGCCAAGGGCTCCCCGGCAGAGGCCATCCGCGAGGCCCATGCTGCCGGCCTGCGCCACTTCGGCGAGAACCGGGTCCAGGAGGCGGCGGCCAAGCGTCCCTTCCTGGCCGACCTGGAGGCCACCTGGCACATGGTGGGCCATTTACAGACCAACAAGGTCAAGAAAGCCCTGGACCTGTTCCAGGTGGTGCACAGCGTGGACTCGCTGCGGCTGGCGCAGGAGCTGAGTCGCCGTGCCCAGGGCCCGCTGCAGGTCCTGCTGGAGGTCAATGTGGTGGGGGAGGCCAGCAAGTTCGGCCTCGCCCCAGAGGAGGTGCCCCCCGTGGCCGAGGCCGTGGCCCGGCTGCCCCACCTGGAGCTGGTGGGGCTGATGACGGTGGCGCCCCTGGCCCGCGACCCTGAGGAGGTGCGGCCCGTGTTCCGTCGCCTGCGGGAGCTGGGCCGCGCCCTGGGCCTCCCCCATCTGTCCATGGGCATGAGCGACGACTTCGAGGTGGCCATCGAGGAGGGGGCCACTATGGTCCGCCTGGGTCGGGCCATCTTCGGGCTGCGGCCCGAGGCCTGAGGGGACGACAGGGTGAAGGTAGCCATCGTCGGCGGCGGCGTCATGGGGGAGGCCATCGTGGGTGCCCTCCTTGCCAAGGGGGTGGCGGAGGCCGGCGATATCGCCGTCTGCGACGTGCTGGAGGAACGACGTCGCATCCTGGCCGAACGCTATGGCGTCCGCACCCACGCCCAGGCGTCGGAGGCGGTGAGGGGCGCCGACGTGACGGTGCTGGCTGTCAAGCCCCAGGAGTTCCCCGCCGCTGCCCGTTCCCTCGCCGGTGGCGATGCCCCTCCCCTGTTCCTGTCCATCATGGCCGGCGTGCCGCTGCGTTCCCTGATGTCCCTGCTGGGCAGCCAGAGGGTGGCCCGGGCCATGCCCAACACCCCCGCCCAGATCGGCGAGGGGGTTGCCGTGTGGACGGCCTCGCCGGCCGTGGACGAGACGGACCGTGAGAAGGTACGCCAGGTCCTGGCTGCCCTGGGCTACGAGCTGTATGTGGACGACGAGAAATACGTCGAGATGGCCACCGCCGTCAGCGGCAGCGGCCCGGGCTTCGTCTTCCTGTTGCTGGAGGCCCTGGTGGACGGCGCCGTGCACATAGGGTTGCCGCGGCCGATGGCGGTGGAGCTGGTCTACCGCACCGTGCTGGGCTCGGTGCGCTATGCCCAGGCCAGCGGTCGTCACCCGGCCGAGCTGCGGGCGCAGGTCACCTCCCCCGGCGGCACCACCGCCGCAGGGCTGCTAGCCCTGGAGCGGGCCGGGGTGCGGGCCGCCATCGTGGCCGCCATCGAGGCGGCCCACCGCCGGGCGCTGGAGCTGGGAGGGCAGTAGCCATCGACACCCTGGCCACCTTCATCCAGGTCCTGGCCTACGTACTGACCCTGGCCATCTTCGCCCGGGCCATCCTTTCCTGGTTCCCCATCGACCCCCACAACCCGGTGGTGGCCTTCCTGCACGAGATCACCGAGCCCATCCTGGCGCCGCTGCGGCAGGTGCTGCCGCGCATCGGCTTCCTGGACCTGTCACCCCTGGTGGCCATCATCCTGTTGCAGTTGGTGGCCCAGCTGGCGGCCAGCGCCCTCTCCAGCTAGCGCCTTGTCGGATGGGCAGGGCCGTGGTATGATAGCTGGGCACAGGCGAACAAATAAGCTAAAAAGGTGCGTGAGCGCATGAGCCAACCGAGCGGCGGCAAGAGCGAGCGGCTGCAGGCCCTGGAGATGGCCATCAGCCAGATCGAGAAGGAGTTCGGGCGCGGGGCCATCATGCGCCTAGGGGAGGCGGGCCAGCGGCTCCAGGTGGAGGCCATACCCACCGGCTCCCTGGCCCTGGACCTGGCGCTGGGGGTCGGGGGCATACCGCGTGGGCGGGTGACGGAGATCTTCGGTCCCGAGATGGCGGGCAAGTCCACCTTGGCCATGAGCGTCATCGCCCAGGCGCAGCGCATGGGCGGAGTGGCCGCCTACATCGACGTGGAACACGCCCTGGACCCCACCTTCGCTGCGGCCATAGGCATCAACGTGGGAGACCTGCTGGTCTCCCAGCCGGACACGGGCGAGCAGGCCCTGGAGATAGCTGAGGCCCTGGTGCGCAGCAACGCCGTGGATGTGGTGGTGGTGGACTCGGTGGCCGCCCTGGTGCCACGGGCGGAGCTGGAGGGTGACATGGGCGACTCCCTGCCCGGCCTCCAGGCCCGCCTCATGTCCCAGGCCCTGCGCAAGCTGACGGCCACCATCTCCCGGACCCGGACCGCCGTCATATTCATCAACCAGTTGCGGGAGAAGATCGGCATCGTCTTCGGCAGCCCCGAGGTGACGCCGGGCGGACGCGCCCTCAAGTTCTACGCCTCGGTGCGCATCGACCTGCGACGGATGGAGGCCATCAAGTCCGGCAGCCAGATCATCGGCAACCGGGTGAGGGCCAAGATCGTCAAGAACAAGGTGGCGCCGCCCTTCCGAACGGCCGAGTTCGAGATCATCTTCCACGGCCCCAACGTTGGCATCGCCCGCGAGGGCGACATCCTCGACCTGGGGGCTGCCCTGGGCATCCTGCGCAAGCAAGGGGCCTTCTACTCCTACGGCGAGACGCGGCTGGGCCAGGGCCGCGAGCAGGCCAAGGAGTTCCTGCGCCAGAACCCTGCCCTGGCCGACGAGCTGGAGAGGCTGGTGCGGGCCAAGGCCGAGGAGGCAGCCCCCGCCGTCGCCTTCGCCCCGGCCGAGCCCGAAGCGCCCTGAGGGGCTCCGCCGCCCCGCGCTACACGCCCCCCGGCGGCCACGGCCTTGGCCGCCCGGGGGACTTAGTTTAAAATCGTTCTAAGGTGAGTGCCATGGACAGGACCCAGCGCAACCTGTGGTCGGCCTTCTTGGGGGAGGCCAAGGCCAACCGCATGTATCTGGCCTACGCCCTGAAGGCCCTGGAGGAGGGGCACCCGGAGGTGGCCCAGGTGTTCATGGAGGCGGCCGGCGCCGAGACCGTCCACGCCCTCAGCCACCTGAGGGTCCTGGGAGAGGTGCGCTCCACCCTGGAGAACCTGCGGGCTGTCACCGAGGGCGAAGCCTACGAGTTCGAGACCATGTACCCGCGCTTCGTCCGCGAGGCCGAGGACGACGGCCGCCCCGATGCCGCCGAGAGCTTCCGCCTGGCCCTGGAGGGGGAGAGGGAGCACCTGAAGCGTTTCCGGGCCGCGCTGCAGCACCTGGAACGCAAGACGGGCCAAAAGGCCCCGGCGCCGCCCCGCCCCTCGGCGGTCGTCCAGGAGATGCCCGCCCCGGAGGTCGTGTCCCTTCCCCAGGCGGCCCAGGAAGTGCTCACCGAGAAGCAGCGCATCGCCCGCCTGGCCCGCATCCGGGAGGTCATCTTCGGCATGCAGGACGGGCTGGTGACGGCTGCCACCGTGGGGCCCGCGGTGGCAGGGGCCACCGCCACTGGGTCCACCGTCATCGTGGCCGGGCTGGCAGCGGTCCTGGGCGGCACCCTCTCCATGTCGGCGGGGAGCTTCCTCGGCTCGCGGGCCGAGCGCCAGGTGCAGGAGGCGGAGCTGGCGCGGGAGGCCTGGGAGATCGAGAACCGTCCCGAGGAGGAGATGGCCGAGCTGATCGAGATCTACCGCTTGGAGGGCTTCACCTACGACCAGGCCCGGGAGATGGCGGAGCGCGTGGCCGCCGATAAGGGGCTGTGGCTGAAGACCATGGCCGAGAAGGAGCTGGGCCTCAGCTCTGAGACGCTGCCCGAGCCCTCCAAGGACGCCCTGGCCATGGGCGCCTCTTACCTCGGCGGAGGCGTCCTGCCCATCATCCCCTACTTCTTCGCTGCCGGTGCGGTGGCGGTGGCGGCCTCCATCGCCATCGCCGTGGCCGCCCTGTTCGCCATCGGTGCCGTCAAGGGGCTGCTGGTGCGCCGCAACCCGCTTCTCTCCGGCGCCGAGGTGACGGCGGTGGGTGGGATAGTGGCGGTGGCGGCCTACTTCCTGGGGCGCATCGCCCCGGTTTAGAAGTCATCCTGCATAGAAATAAACTATCCTGGACATTGGTAGTCATTCAGGCACCTTGACTGGCCCCTCCTACGGGGCCTAAGATGAAGCTGAGGGTCGAACCTTAACAAGCAACATCGGTTGACTCTTGTCAGCCAAGGAAGTGAGGTCGCTATGCCGGAAGGCATACTATTCGCTATTGTTTTCGGCCTTCTCGGCGCGGCGGCAGGGGCGATAGGCGGCGCTATACTGCAGCAGCGTGTCACCCATTCCCGCATCGCCGCCGCCGAGCAGAACGCCGCCCGCATCTTGAACGAGGCCGAAAGGCGCCACAAGGAACTGCTCATCGAGGCCCGGGAAGAGGCCCTGCGCGTCAAGAACCAGGTCGAAGCGGAGCTAAAGGAGCGACGCAACGAGCTACAACGCCTAGAGAAGCGCCTGCTACAAAAGGAAGAGAGCCTGGAACGCAAGCAGGAGGCCCTGGAGCGTCGCGAGCGTGCCCTGGCTGAACGGGAGGCCCGACTGGAGGAGACGCGTCTCCAGCTCCAGCGGCTGGAGGAGCAGCAGCGCCAGGAGCTGGAGCGGGTGGCCGGCCTCAGCGTGCAGGAGGCCCGCGATATCCTCCTGGCCGAGGTGGAGCGCGAGGTCCGGGAGGAGGCCTCCCGCCGCGTCCGCGACATCGAACAGCAGCTACGACAGGAGGCGGAGGAACGGGCCCGCAAGATCCTGGTCACCGCCATGCAGCGGCTGACCAGCGAGGTGGTGTCCGAGGCCACCGTCTCGGTGGTGCCCCTGCCCTCGGAGGACATGAAGGGGCGCATCATCGGCCGCGAGGGGCGCAACATCCGCACCCTGGAGCACCTCACCGGGGTGGACGTC
>DATLZD010000061.1:0-15975 GCA_035574155.1 Dehalococcoidia bacterium
GTTGTCCAGCACCGACATGCTCCGGAACAGCTCCACGTTCTGAAAGGTGCGGGCGATCCCCGCCGCCAACACCTGATGGGGGGCCAGCCTCAGCAGGTCGCGGCCATCGAACCGCATGGAGCCCCCGTCGGGGTCGTAGAGGCGGCTGATGAGGTTGAACAGGGTCGTCTTGCCTGCACCGTTGGGGCCTATCAGCCCCACTATCTTGCCCTCCTCTACGTCGAAGCTGACCCCGTCCACCGCCGCTATGCCGCCAAAGTGCTTCCGCACCTCTCGCAGCTCTAAAAGGGGCATAACCCTGGCCTCCCCTTGCCCTGGTATCGTCTATTATTCGGTCGCCAATGCTTTAACACAACAGCCCCTTAAAAACAAGCCCCTTGGCCCTGTGCACGCGTCCCGGCGTTCAACCGTCATGCCAGGGCCTGGATGCGTCGACCGTCACCGTGAGCGGTGGTCTAAGGGGCCGGGGCCAGGCGCGCTGGGTCGTCGTCCCTGGCCACGGGGTGTCTGCTCGCCTGGCCACCCGGACCAAGCGCCATGGCCTGCGGACGCGGACCGTCTAGCCATGTAACGCTTGCCCCGAGCACGATATCTAGCAATAGAAGGTATTGGCCCCTGTCCGTTGGACAGGCCTGCCCAGAAGTCGTCCATGGCCGAAACGCGCGCCTGGGAAGTCGGGGCGGCGGGAGGGAAGGCCTCCGAGCCGCGGGCTGCGCCGTGGCTGCCGCTGAGGCTGGCCGCCCGGCACCGGACGGCGTTGCAGGTCGCCATATTCTGCCTGGCAGCCATCGCCTGCTTCGAGATGGGCAGCGTGATAGCCGCCACCGGTGGGCTGCCCAGTCCCTACGCCCATCTATTCTACCCGGTGTTGGTGTGTGCTGCCTTCGTCCTGCCGCTGTGGGCGGTGACGCCCCTGGCCATATGGGCCGGGCTGGTGCCGTCCTACCAGGGCTTCCTCCTCGTGGACGCCCTGGCCGAGAGCGGCGCCGAGAACCTGTTGCGCCCTCTCACCTTCCTGATGGTGGGGGCCATCGTGTCCCTCATAAGCGGTGCGTTGCAGCGCCAGGCCGAGCGAGAGGCCCACTACGGCCAGCTGCTGGAGGAGGAGATGCAGAGGGCGGAGGAATCATGGCAGGCCCTCCAGCAGTCCGAGGAGCGTTACCGCACCCTCCTCAACACGATGGACGAGATGCTGCTGGCCCTCGACCTGGACGGCCGCATCAGCGAGGTGAACCCCGCCTTCGAACGGGTCACCGGCTGGCGGCGGGACGAGGTCTTGGGCAAGCACTTCTCGTGGCTGTTGGCCCCCCGCACTGCCCAGAAGCTGAGCCAGGAGATGGAGAGAGCGCTGAACGAGGACGGGCCTAGACCTATTGGCGACCTGCCTGTGCGGACCCGGTCCGGCGAGTGGATAACGGTGGAGGGGGCCTGTGCGGTGCTGAGGCGGCAGGGCCAGCCGGTGGGGAAGGTGGTCACCGCCCACGATGTCACCGAGCGCAGGCGGGCGGAGCAGGAGCGGGCGGGCCTCCTGCAACGCTTGCTGCTGGCCCAGGAGGAGGAGCGACGCCGCGTCTCCTACGACTTCCACGATGGGCCAGTGCAGTTGATGGCCGCAGCCCTCTCCTTCTTGGACTCCTTTCGCAGCAGCCAGAAGAGGCTGGACCCCAACCACCCGGTAGCCGCTGCCCACCGCTACCTCTCCCAGGCCCTGGACGAGGCCAGGCGCATCATCTCCTTCCTGCGGCCACGGGAGCTGGAGGAGCACGGACTGGTGGGCGCCCTGCAACGGCTGGCCAGCGACATGGCCGCGCACTCTGGCATCGAGGTTGAGCTGGACACCGATGTGGGCGACCTCCGTCTCAGCCCACCGGTGGAGTCGGCCCTCTTTCGCATAGCCCAGGAAGCGGTGAGCAACGCCGTGCGCCACTCGGGCACCACCCGCCTGCGCATCGGCCTCAGCCGCCGGGGCGATGAACTAGTGCTGTCAGTGCGGGACTGGGGCCGAGGGCTGCCCGAAGGCGGCATCCTGGCCGAAGGCTCCGGCGGAGTAGGCCTGGAGAGCATGCGCGAGCGGGCACGCTTCCTGGGCGCCCAGTTCAGCCTCCACAGCTGGCCTGGCCAGGGCACCCAGGTGACCGTTACCCTGCCGCTGCCGCGGCCGTCGGCGCACTAGTCATCGGCGCTACGGCTGTTTATGCCCCGACCACGGACTGGTAACCTGTTTCTCGAAGGGCGTCCCGCGGGGTGGATTGGCCTTGGCCGTGAGCAGGGCACTCCTTACCGACCTCTACCAGCTGACCATGGCCCAGAGCTATTGGCAGCACCGGGTCACGGGGCTGGCCACCTTCAGCCTGTTCGTGCGCAGGCTGCCGGAGGAGCGGGGCTACCTGGTGGCGGCGGGTCTGGAGGACGTCCTGGACTACCTGGAGGGCCTCCGCTTCGAGCGGGACGACCTGGACTATCTGGAGAGGACAGGCATCTTCGACCCCTCTTTCCTTGAGTTCCTGTCGGGGCTGCGGTTCACGGGCGAGGTGTGGGCGGTGCCGGAGGGACGCATCGTGTTCGCCCAGGAGCCGATACTGGAGGTGACGGCCCCCATAATCGAGGCGCAGTTGGCCGAGACCTATATCATCAACCAGGTCCAGCTGCAGACGGTGGTGGCCTCCAAGGCTGCCCGCTGCGTCTGGGCCGCGAGGGGCCGGGGGCTGGTGGACTTTGCGCTGCGCCGCACCCACGGCAGCGATGCCGGCCTGAAGGTGGCCCGCTGCTGTTACCTGGTGGGCTTCGAGGGCACCAGCAACGTCCTGGCCGGCAAGCGTTACGGGATCCCCATCGCCGGGACCATGGCCCATTCCTTCGTCATGGCCTTCCCCTCGGAGGTGGATGCCTTCCGTGCCTTTGCCGAGAGCTTTCCCGACCGCTGCGTCCTGCTCATCGACACCTACGACACACTGGAGGGGGCACGGCTGGCAGCGCAGGTGGGCCGCGAGCTGGAGGCCCGTGGGCACCGCCTACGGGGTGTCCGCATCGACAGCGGTGACCTGCTGGAGCTGTCGCGGCAGGTCAGGGCCATCCTGGACGAGGCGGGCCTGGGCTATGTGCGCATAGTGGCCAGCGGCGGCCTGGACGAGTACCAAATAGAGGAGCTCGTCCAGGCGGGCGCCCCCATCGACTCCTTCGGGGTCGGCACCCGCATGGGCGTCTCGGCCGATGCCCCCTGGCTGGACATGGCCTACAAGCTGGTGGGCTATGAGGGACGACCGGCCCTGAAGCTCAGCCGCGGCAAGGCCTCCCTCCCCGGCGAGAAGCAGGTCTACCGCCTCTATACCGACGACCTAATGCGTGAGGACGTGCTAGCCCTGCGCCAGGAATCGGTGCCCGAAGGTGAGCCGCTGCTGGAGCGGGTCATGGCCGAAGGACGGACCCTGCGCCCCCACCCGTCCCTGCGGGAGCTGCGGGACCGCTTCCAGGAGGAGTTCAGGCGCCTCCCCCAGCCCTACAAGGAGCTCCGCCCCAGTGCGACCTACCCCGTCCGCCTCAGTGCGGCCCTGGAGGAACTGGAGCAGAGGCTGACGGAGGAGCTGACCGCCCGCCGCCGCCCTCTGGGCGAGAGCTGAGGTCAGCGCAACAGCAGGACGGCAGGGGTGGCGAAATACAGCGCCAGGAAGAGGACGAAACGGGGCCTGTTGCCCAGCAACCACCTTGCCAGCGACAGGACCGCCCGCGAGTAAGGGCGGTAGAGGACCAGCAGCACGCCCAGGGTAAGGGCAGCGCCGGCCGCCATCTCGGCCAGGACCATGCCCACGGCGGCACCGCTGCCCAGGAGGGCGGCGGCCGCCAGGGTGTCCACCCAGGTGGACAGGTTGGCTGCCATTATGTAGGGCACCACCGTCTCCCGCCGCAGGTAGCCCCGCAGCGAAAGGGGCACCAGCAGGCCCACCGAGATGGACACCGACATGGTGACGGCTGTCACCGCCAGTCCCAGCAGGAACATGGCCCACGGCCGCTGGGTGAAGGAGTGGAGACGGCGGGCCGCCAGTCCCTCCGTGTCCAGTTGAGGCAAGGCACGGTCGAACACCGAGAAGGACAGCAGGAGGGTCGCCACGCCGGCAGCGAACAGCAGCAGGCGGTGCAGGTGCTCCAACCCCCACTCCACCACCGGCCCGTAGAGGGCGTTCACCCCCTCGGTCAGCGGCCCCGGCACCGCGAAGGCGCTGGGATGGAAGGTGGGCAGATGGAGGAGGGCCTGCCCCACGGGCAGCGCCGGCAGCCACAGGGTGCTGGCCACCAGCAGGGCCACCACCCCGATGAACAGGCCATCGGCCGAGCGACGGCGCAGCAGGTAGAGGACGAAGCCCAGCAGTAGAACCGAGGAGGAGGCCCCCATGCGGGAGCCGCTCAGCATGGCCAGCCCCTCGTAGTTGGACACGGTGCCGGCAGCGGCCAGGCTCACGGCCACGGCAGCCATGGGCGAGCCGCTCATGAGGAGGGCCGCCCCCAACCAGCCCAGGCCCAGGAGCGAGGGGACCCCCTCCACCGACATGGCCTTGAGCACCGGCCCCAGTCCGCCAGCCCCGGCCTTCAACAGCTGGAGGGCCAGACCGAACAGGAGGACGGCCGCAGCGGCCCCCAGGACGCGGGACGATGCCTCGGCCGCCACCAGCCAACGACGGCGCAGCGCCTGCCGGGCCGCTGGCAGGGCACGCTCCAGCGCCAGCTCGTCGGAGAACCCGTCCGACTCCACGGCCAGCCGTCCTTATCCCTACTAAGTTGACCGATTTAGTCGAGAAACACCATAGCAGACGGGCGGGCATAGCGCAACCCCTCGGCGCCAAGGGATCTGGAAGGGGACCAGGTGTCCAGGCTACCGGGCTAGTCCTTGACCACGCTGGAGCCTTCGGGAGACTTTTCCACCCGCAAGCGCGCAGGCATCCGCTCGGCCAGGGCCGGCACATGGGTGATGATGCCCACCATGCGCTCGCCCGGTCCGCCCAGCACCTCCAGGGCCGAGGCCACCACGTCCAGTGTCTCGTCGTCCAGGTGGCTGAACCCCTCGTCCACGAACAGGCTCTCCAGCGCGCCACGGCGGGAGGCGTGGGCCAGCCCCGGCAGCCCCTCGGCAAGGGCCAGCGCCAGGGATAGGGAGGCGAGGAACGTCTCTCCACCGCTGAGGGTGTTGACCGGCCGCTCCTCGTCCCCGTTCCAGTGGTCCTGTATGTAGAACTCGTCGCGGCGGACCACCAGCCCGTAGCGGCCCCGCGACAGCTCTCTCAGGTGGCGGGAACCGTCTTCGGCCAGCAGGGAGAGGGCCTCCTGCCGCAGGAAGGCCTGAAAGCGGTCGCTGCGCAGCAGGTCTCCCAGCGCACGGGCCACCCTCGCCTGCAGCTGTGCCTCCTCGGCCTGCTCCCTCAGACGGGCGGCCAGATCCAGGTCCTGTTCCAGGCGCTCCGCCTCCTTCTCCAGGGCCCCCAACCTCCGCCCGACCTCTTGCAGCTCGTCGGCGTGCTGCCGCAGTTGCGCCGAGAGGAGGGGCACAGCGTCCCCTCCCTCCGCCAGGGACTGGGCGACCTGCTCCCAGCCCATCTCCCGCAGCAGGGCCGCGAGGGAGGGGGCCAGCTGGCCCACCTGCTGGGACGCCTCCTCCTGTTCCGCCTGGGCCAGACTGGCCTGGGCGTCCAGGGCCGCCATCTCCTCCCGCAGGCGGGCACGCTCCGCCTGGCGGTCGCGCAGCTGACCTGCCAGCTCGCGCTCGTCCTGGCGCAGCGCCTCCAGGCGAGCCTTGGCCTGCTCCAGCTCCTGCAGGCGGGCCCACAGGGCTTCCGGCGATGCCTCGGCGCCCAGGGACTCCCTCAGCGCCCCCACCCGGGCGGCCAGCTCGTCACGCTGGCGCTCCAGGGCCTGGAGCCGCGACAGCAGCCGTGCCTCCGCCTGGGCGGCGGCCTGGAACTCCTGGCGGGCGGCATCCAGGCGACGGCGGGCCGCCTCCAGGGCACCGGCGCGGGCCTCGACCTCGGCCTCGGCCTCCCGGACGGCCCTGCTGGCAGCGGCCAACGCCTCCTGAGGGGGTCCCTCCTCTCCTTGGGCCTGGCCAAGGGCAGCGAGGGCACGGGCATGGCGCTCCTCCTCCTGCTGGAGACGGGCGCGGGCCATCTCCAGGGCGCGGGCAGCCCCTTCCAAGCGCGCGGCCGCCCTCGCCTGGGCCTCCCGGGCCTCTCTTGACAGGGCCTCGCAGCGCCCCGCCTCCTCCTCGGCCTCGGCCAGGGCGGCGGCCACATCGCCGGGGGCCGGTGGCGAGGCCACCCTCTGCCCGCAGACCGGGCATGGCTGGCCCGGCCGCAGGTTGCGACGCAGCTCATGGGCGGCATGCTCCTGCCGGAGGCCGAGCAGGCGGGCCTGGGCCTTCTGGGCCATGTCCTGCGCCTCTCGGGCAACGGCCTCCGCCTCTTCTGCCGCCCAACGGGCCTCGGCCAGTTCTCCCTCGCGCCGGTCTAACTCCTCCCGGGCCTGGGCCAGGGCATGGGCGCTCTCCTGCCACTGGTGCGAGGCCTGCTCCACCGCTGCCCGTCTCTGGCGGGCATCGCTCAGGCGCCCCTGGGCCTCGGCCCATGCCTCTTCCGCCTGGGAGGCCTCGGCCTGCGCCTGCTGGAGGGCATGGCGGGCCGCCTCGACCCGCGAGCGGGCCTCGGCCAGGGACCGCCCTGCTTCCGCAAGCTCCCTCTCCAGGGCCTCCAGACGGGTGGAGGACTCCTCGGCGTCCCGTGCCCGCTGGAGGTCGGCATGGACGCGGGCATACTCGTCGGCCGAGAAGGGCACGGCCTCCAGCTCCTCGCGCAGGCGGGCCAGGGCATCTTCCAGCCGACTGACCTGGCCGTCGGCAGCGACGAGGCGGGCGCTGAGGTCCTCCGCCCGCTGGCGGGCCTCGCGCAGGCGGGCCCGGGCGGAGGCCAGCCTCTGCCGCGCCTCGGCCAGGCGGCGGGCCGCGTCCAGGGCCTCCTGGGCGGTGCGGGCGAGATGGGACAGCCGCGCCTGCTCCCGCTTGAGGGCGAGGGCCTGACTCCTCAGCTCCCGCAGTCGGTCGGGGGTGGCGTGGGCCAGCTCCGTCCCCAGGCGACGGGCCAGCTCCTCGGCCTGGGCCTGTGCCCGCTGGGCCAGGTCGTTGGCCCGTTGCATCACGGCCCGGTAGAGGTCCAGCCCCAGGAGGTCCTCCAACACGCGGTCGCGCTCCTCCCGCCCTCCGGCCAGGAAGAGGTGGAAGCGGCCCTGCGGGAGGACCACCGAGCGCACGAACCCCTCGTAGTCCATGCCCACGATGTCCCGCACCAGCTGGTTCACGTCGACACGGCGGTCGGCCTTGGGCAACCACTGGCCCGTCTCGGGGTCCATCTCCTCCAGCTGCACGTCGGCATGGCCGCGACGGGCGGTGGAGCGGGCCACGCGGTAGCGCCGCCCGCCGCTCTCGAACTCGAAGGCGACGCGCATTCGCTCTGCGCCCTGGCTTATGAGGTCCCGCACCTGGTTGCGGACCCTGGGCGCCTGGCCATAGAGGGCGTAGGTCATAGCGTCCACCAGGGAGCTCTTGCCGGCGCCGGTGGGGCCGGTGATGGCGAACAGGTCCAGGTCAGAGAAGTCCACCTCCACCCGCCGGCGGTAGCAGGTGAAGCCCTCCAGCGTGAGCCTAATCGGCCTCATGGACCACCTCGTCCCATAGGCGCTGGAAGAGGGAAATCATCTCGGGGTCGGGATCGGCCCCATACTGCTGACGGTGGTAGAGGGTGACCAGCTCGGACGGTGTGAGGCCCGTGAGGCTCCTCCGGGACGGCTGCTGCTGCCGGGGGTAGACAGGCACCACCTCCACGGCGTTGGGCAGGGCCTCCCGCACCTGTTGGGCCAGGCCCGGAAAGGGGCCGTCCACCTTCACGAAGACGCGCAGGTAGGCGTCGCGCAGGTCGGGGGCGTCCCGCAGCCTCTCCAGCTCCCCTAACGGGAGGGGACGGTCGGGCAGGCCGATGGTGCGCAGTTGCCTGACCTTGCTCAGGGGGACGCGCTCCACATGGACCACCCCTCGTCCCGGCTCCGCGTCCACCACCACCACGAACTTGCGCTGGCCCTCCTCGCCGAAGTCCAGCTGCAACAGGGAGCCAGCGTAGACGGCACGGGTGGGGGCGTTGCGCACCTCCTGATGGCGATGGACGTGTCCCAGGGCCACGTAGTCGGCCTGGGGCAGGCGCTGGGGCGGGACGGCGTAGACCTGGCCCATGTGCAGGGGACGCTCGCCCGCCGCCTCGCCCCCCACCAGGACGCCGTCCACCAGCACGTGGGCCAGCAGCACGTTGACGGCGTCGCGTCGGAAGAAGCGCCCCAGGCCCTGCAGGAGGTCCCCCACCGTCTGGGCATATTCGGTCAGCCCCTCGCCCCGCACCAGCCCCTCCCAGGTGCGGACGCGCCGCTCGCTCATCCAGGGGAAGAGGGCGATAACGGCCTGCTCGTCGCCGTCACGGCTGGGCACCATAATGACGCCGCCCTCATGGGGCGGCACCGGCTCCCCCAGCACGCGGATCCCCACCAGCTCCAGCACCCGACCGAAGGCGTTCAGGCGCCGCGGGTGGTCGTGGTTGCCGCCGATGATGACCGCCGGTATGCGCGCCCCCGCCAGCTCGCGGAAGAACTCAAAGGCCAGCCGCTCCGCCTCGGGAGGCGGTAGCGCCGAGTCGAAGACGTCGCCCGCCACCAGCAGGCAGTCGACCCGCTCCAGGCGGGCGATATCCAGCAACTCCTGCAGGACCGCCTCGAACTCGTCGTCGCGGCGGTGGTGGCGCAGGGCCTTGCCCAGGTGCCAATCGCCCGTGTGCAGGAACCTCATCTCCCGTTGCCCGTGAAGCGGGCCGCCCTCAGCGACGGGGCGCCCATCAGCGGACCCGCGACCATGGGTCTTCCACCTCGGCCACCTCCTCTGGCCGGGTAGCCCAGGCCGGGAACGGGAACTGGACCAGCAGTGGCACCGGCAGCTCTGGCTGGTGCAGGAACAAGCTGCCCGGCTTGAGGATACAGGCGCGGGCGCGGGCATACGGCCCCAGGAAGCCATACTCGCTGCGCTCCGCCTCGGCTGTGTCCAAGCGGCCCGCCACCCGGAAGGAGGCGTTGGTCACCACCCGTCGTTCCACCTCGCTGGCCGTCTGTTGGGCACCGATGAGGATGACTCCCAGGCTCCGGCCTCGCTCGGCGATGTCCAGCACCACCTCCTTGATGGGGCTCCAGCCCTCTCGCGGCGCATACTTGTTCAGCTCGTCCAGGACGACGAACAGCAGCGGCTCCCGTGTCCCCTGCTCGTCCTTGGCCTGCAGTAGCTGCTTCAGCACCACGCCCACCACGAACCGCTTGGCCCGGTCGTGCAGCGAGTGGATGTCGATGACGTTGAGCTGGCGGGCCTGCACGTCGATGCGGTGGGCCTCCTCCTGCTCCGGCGACAGGTCGCCCCGTATGAGATGGCCCACGGCATCCACCGACCCCTGCAGGCGGCGCAGAAGGGCATCGACGGTGGCAGCGCTGACGCGGGCCGCCCCGAACACCTCGTCCCGGTGCTCCTGCAGGTAGTCCACTAGGTCCTGGAAGTCGGTGACACGACGGCCAGCCAGCATCACCCACGACTGAGAGGCGGGCTGGGACTCGGTCTCGTTGGCCAGAAAGCGCTCGGCGGCGGCGATGGCCAGGGGTAGCTGGCTGCCCTCGCCATCCCCGTCGGCGAAGAGAAAGGCCAGGAGGCGCCGCTGACAGAACTCCCGCAGGCTCCAGGCGTAAGGGGTCACCCCCTGCTGGCGCGAAACGGTGCTGGGGACCAGCTCACCGAACCCGTGTCGGACCGGGGGTGCCCAGAGGGCCACGTCCTGGAAGGGCTGCGCCGACAGGCCCAGGCTCTCGTAGCGTCGTCGCTGCTCGTCCCCCAGGCGGGCATTGGGGCGGTCCAGGAACAGCAGGTCCTCACCCTTGACGTTGAAGATGACGGCACGGGCGCGCCGTGTCCGCTCGGCCGCCTGCGGATGGTGGAACAGGGCATAGAGCAAGAAGAGGGCATAAGAGGTCTTGGTGGCCACCCCCGACACGCCGGCGATGTTGACGTGGGCGCCCCGGGTGCCGTCCAGGAACTCCAGGTTGCCCCAGACCACCTGCCCATCGCGGCCTAGGCCGGCCGGGAAGCGGTGCTCCATGCGGTCAAAGTAGAGGGCCCGCTCCCGCTCCAGCCCCTGCGCCCGCTGGACGGGCCTCCCCGGCAGCGGTGGCACGAACACCTCCGGCTCCACCCGCGTCACCGAGACGTGGGCAGCCGAGGCGATGCCCACGGGCAGGAGCCCCTCGGCGGCGCGGAAGACGTCCGAGTCGAAGCGGGCGCCCTCGTAGCGGGCCCGGACCTGGTCCACCACCCCGTAGATGGTCACCTGGGTGCCGTCAGGCAGGGGCGTGCTGGTGCAGACGACGTCGTCCAGCTGCAGGTAGTGGCCATCGGCCACGGCCACCCAGAAGTCCAGGGGGCGGGCATCGTCGGTGCCGAGGACACGTCCCACCTCCGTCATGACAGCCCTCCCTGCCGGTAGAAGTAGGCCTCGATGCTGCGCCGGACCCACTGGTAGTCCCCCAGGCCGTGGCGCAGCCGCTCCTCCAGGGCAGCCACCGGATAGAGGTTGGCCGGGGCGCGGGCGTCCCAGGCCCCGGGCGGGGCGAAGCGGGGCAGCATCCGGGCAGTGATGTCGGCCAGGCGACGGGCCAGGTCCAGGCCACCCTGCGCCCACGTCTCCAGACGCACTATGCCCACCAGGGGATGATGGAGAGGAGGTGAACCCGCCACGCGCACATACCAGGAGAAGCGCCGGTCAGCTTCCCGCTCGGTGAGGACCAGGAAGATGGGCGTGCGCTCGCCCGGGGCCAGAGCGGCGATGCAGCCCGACAGCGAGGGCTCCTCCAGGTAACGGCGGTGGTGGGTCTTCACCAGGCCCACCACCGGCACCGCCTGTCCGGCCCAGCGGGGCAGGAACGTCAGGGGTCCGTCCACCACTACCAGAGCACCGTCCTCCAGGCGCGCTGGGCTCCCGGCCACCACCTCCGCCTCCAGTTGGCGCATGCGGTGCTGGACCTCCTGCCGCACCTCCTTCTGCCCCTTGCCCTCGCCGATGGAGCACACCCAGTAGCGGAGGGCGATGCTGCCGGCCGGCACCTCCAGCTGGCCTTGCTGCCCGGAGACGGCCAATACCAGGGCCCGCCTCACGTCCTCCACCATCACCGTCGCCCGGCCGGGGCGACAGAGGACAGCCCCGGCGCCATAGGACCCGAACAGGCCCCAGGCGGGCCTGTCGTCCCCCTGGGCCACCACTCCCACCTCGATGCGCCTCACGCCGTCCACGAAGAGGAGAGCCGCAGGGGCGGCCGGGGCTTCCGGCTGCAGGGGGCACCACTCGTGGGGCGGCCGCTCCACACCGGGATCGACCTGCGGGCCTGGGGCCTCGTCCTCCTCATCGGCGCCCTCCAGCAGGCCCTCGTAGGAAGAGGCCCAGGGGTGGAGCCTGATGCCGGTCGGCAGGGCCATTGTCGAACAGACGCTCTACTTTGGCCCCATTATATTACGGTCGTGGCCCAGGTCAACGGGCCACGGCTTGGCGCCGAGAAGGCTGGGGACGGGGGTGTCGACGCGAGGCGGCCCTGTCGCTAGGGCAGGGCCGCCTGGACAGGCACCGCGGTCTCTCGCTAGTCAGCGGATGGGAGCACCTTGGGCTGCAGCAGCTCCATGGGGGCGCCGCAGCACTCCACGGAACCGTCGCCCGGACGAATGCAGAGCACCTCGGTGCCGCAGTTGTTGCAGTGGTAGCGCTTGCCCAATTGGTTGGCCATCGCTGCCACCTCCTTAGCCCTTCAACTGCATCGGCTGACCGCAACAGTGGAGCTGTCCGTCGCCGCCGCGGGTGACGATGAACTCGCTGCCGCAGACGGTGCACTGATAGCGCTTACCCACCTGATTGGCCATGATCCATCACCTGCTCTGAAGATGGTGTAGGATAGCCCGTCCCTGCCCGAATATAGCGCAGGGGTCATGCTCGGTCAACTTCCCGACCTCTCCACCACGATGTAGTCCCCCCGCATCTCGGAAGGGTGGACCGTGCAGTTGAAATAGTAGCGGCCGGCCGGCAGGGGCGGCACGATGACCGTGCGCTGGCACGGACCGGTGCACTGCTCGGTGCCGGCGATGCGTTCCCTCTGGCTGCGGTCACGCCACACCACTAAGTCGTGGGGCACCCCGTCGTCCTGGTTGTCCAGGGTGACGGTGATGGCCTGCCCTGCCGCCACCGTTATCTGCCGCAGATCGAATCGGATACCTCGCAGGGCACGGACGGACGCGCTGGTAACCGGCGTGCCGGTGGGCTGGGGGGCTTCCCCTCCTCCACGGCCACAGGCCACCGCCACCGCCGCGGCCGCCGCCACCGCTATCAGGACCCGAGGCACACCTATTGCCCCACGGTGATGTAGCCCCACATCTCCGTGGGGTGAGCGTCGCAGCGGAAGGCGAAGATGCCCGGCTGCTGGAAGGTGAAGGTAGCCTCGGCCTGCTGCCCGCCGCTGATGGTCCCGCCGCCCGACGGCACGACCTGGTCATCGGCGGTGTTCCAGCGGCCGTCAGGGCCGGCCACCCGCAGGTTGTGGGGCGCCTGCCCCTGGTTGACGATGCGGAACGTCACCGGCTGGGCCACCGGCACCTTGAGGTTGTTCCGCAGGAAGCGGTTGTCCTGCATGGGCACCTCAATGACCCCGTTCTGGGGCTCGGTGACGGTGGCCTGGGTGGGCTGGGCCATCCGTGGGCGCTCGGGCTGGCCTGGGCTGGGGGTCAGCTCGATGCCCGGCTCCTGCTGGGTCACCGGCGCCCGCTGGCCACAGGGAGGGGTGCCGTCCTCGCCGGTGAGGGGGCCCTCGGGCGGCATCTGGGGGCCGTTGAAGACCTGGGTGCCGGCGCTGTGGGGGCGGGCCTCGGTCCCAAAGGCGGCCCGCTCCACCACGATCTCGTTACTGGGGTCCTGGACCACCGTGCCCCGCCGGTGCTCCTGGGGCCTGGTCCCGTCTACTCCCCGCGCCACCACGATGGAGTTGGTGGCGGCGTCCGCCCGCAGCACCCGCATCCGCTCGCTCCCGGCCTGGACCACCGTGCCGGGGCGGAAGTCAGCGGCCGACTCCAGCAGCAGCGTGTCCTCCTCGGGACCGACGCGCCGGGCCAGGGCGCTGGAAGCGGGGAACTGGACGACCTTGACCACCTCCGACCCCTCCTCGCCCGAGGGCCCGATGCGCAGGAGCTGGTCACGGCTGAGGCCCACGTGGGCATCGTTCAGGAGGAGGGTGGTATCGTCAGCGTCGACGTCGCGGGCCAGGCGAAGGACCTCGCCGCCCGGTGTCAGGATGGTGTCCTGTTCGTGGGCCAGCTCCAGGGCGGTCTCCCAGCCCTTCTCGCTGATCTCGTTGAGGAAGGCCTGGGCGCGCGCCTCCAGGTCGGCGGCCGTGGCCTCATCGCCAGCCGCGCGCGCCTGTTGGGCCTGCGCCAGCAGCTTGCGCACCGTGGGCGGGTGCTCGTCGCCCCAGGACCCCGTTATCAAGGCCACCAGCTGTTCCATCTGGGTGTTGTTGAGGGTCCCGCCCTGGTCCTCGCCCCAGGTGGGCATGAGGGTGCCCACGCGACCGCAGCGGATGGTCTCGAACAGTCGCTGGTGGAGGCTGCGCAGCTGCCCGGCATCTATGGTCCGGTAGCTCTCCAGGTTGAGGGCAGCGCCGGGCAGGTTGGGGTTCTCCTGGGACCCCAACCCCTGGTCGCCGTGGCAGATGCGACAGTTGAGGGCGTAAAGCTTGCCGCCACGGATAGCGTTCTCCTCCGCCTGCCGGTCCTCGGCCCGTTCGGCCCGCACGTTCTGGTCCCACACGAAATACATGCCGAAGGTGATGACCAGCAGGAAGAGGAGGCCTATCATTACGTTGACTTGCTTGCTGGTGTTCATAGCCCCCACTCGCTCGGCGCTATTCTCTCCCCACCTGGGACCTCAGGCGCTCCACCGGGACTGCCACCTAATCGTAGTTGAAGCCGGGCAAGCGCACCGCTCGGCTGGGGTTATCGGGGCCGCCCGGCACGGCGTTATTGGGCCCCGTCAGCACCGTGATGCCCGTCTCCTGGATGCGATCCTCGGGTATACGGAAGGTGTCCATGCTGCGCGGGGCCGGACCGAACACGCGCACGCCCCCCTCCTTGGTGTAGGTGGAGCCGTGACATGGGCAGCGGAACCAGCCCTTGCGCCCCTGGAAGACGAAGTCTGGCCGCCAGGGAACGGTGCATCCCAGGTGGGGGCACTTCTGCCACAGGGCCAGGACACCGCCCTGCGTCACCTCGCCGTTAGGCGTAGTGCCCGGCGCCAGGTGCACCAGCCAGAAGCGGCCCTCGAAGTTGCGCACCGGGTCCGCCCCCGGCTCCGGTATCTGGTTGCGGGGCACGAACACCGGGCCGCCGAAGCCGCGCACCCGGCGCGGGTAGAGGAAGTCCAGCTGCGGCCCGAAGATGCCCAGCAGCGCCAGCCCCAGGGCCGACCAGAACCCGCCCAGCACGATGACCCGGCGGCTGACGATGGGCCCCATCTTGGGGGCAGGGCTGGCCACCGGGGTGCTCACCTGGGCCGGTCGCGGCCCGATGCCCCTTCGCTCGGCGATGGTGGTGGCCGCCTCCTGAGAGAGGCGCAGCGTCACCCCCTGCTGGGGGGCAGCCTGTTCCTCCGGTTGCTGGGACCTCTCCTCGGCCATGTCCGATCACCCTCGCTCGGGGCAGACTGCCCCTATGGACACCCTGGTGGTGTTGGTATCGTCCCGCAGTCCACCCGCACGTCGGTGGGCAGCACCAGGGCCTGGCCCGGGCCACGGAAGAAGCTGCCGATGATGGTCAGGGCCAGATAGGAGGCCATGGCCCCCGTGAACATGACGATCATCACGTCCCTGGTGGTCCGCACCCAGCCGATGCGGAACAGGACGTAGATGATGAGCAGCGCCAGCCCGACGATGATGAGCAGGGGCAGCACCTGCTCCACCATCACCGCCGGCACATTGATGTTCATGTCGCCCCACAGGTGCAGGTTCTTGAACCGCAGCTCCGAGAACCCTCCCAGCTTGGGCAGGGGGAAGCGCCAGTCCTGGGGCCAATCGAAGTCCCCGATGCTGAAGCGCAGCCGCGTCTGCAGCTCCCGCAGCCCCTCCAGCCCGGTGTCCCCCACCAGGCAGGGCGGCCAGTGGTGGGGCTCCTCCTCGTTGCAAGTGGGGAAGAAGCGCGTCAGCCGCTCGAACTTGCCGGCGTCGAACAGGACCAGCAGCCAGGTCACCGCCATGGAGTAAATGGCTGTCACGAAGGTGATGCGCCCCGAGTAGCGGGTCCCGAACCAGACGCCCTGCCCCTCGTTGCTGCGGTCGATGTAGGGGATGATAGCCAGGAAGCCCAGGAAGATGCCCGGCAACAGCACCCCCGCCCAGGCCTTGTCCATGTGCAGCAGCAGCTCCTGCAGGTTCAGGAAGTACCACGGCGCCTTGGAGGGGTTGGGCGTGATGCTGACGTTGGCCCGGTTCAGCAGGGGGGCATCAATGAACACCGACAAGATGATGAAGGTAAGCAGGAAGAGGCAGGCGGAGATGAACTCGGGGAACAGGAGGTCAGGCCAGACCAGCACCTCCTCTTCCCGCTCGCGGCGGGGCCGGGGGGCCGCCGCCGGCCTGGGGACGGGTCGCCTCGTCTCTACCGCCACGTTCCCTAACTCCTACAGGGGTCGTGCCAGTCCGCCGTCACGGCGGATGCGCCAGAAGTGGACGGCCATCATGATGGCCGCCAGCAGGGGCAGCCCCAGCACGTGCAGGGTGTAGAAGCGGATGAGGGCCCCCTGCCCGATCTCGAAGCCGCCGAACAGGACCTGCTGGACCTCGTCTCCCAGG
>DATLZD010000062.1:0-67368 GCA_035574155.1 Dehalococcoidia bacterium
CATGGCCCAGAAGCGGGCCTATCTGGAGGCCACCGCCTACAACCTACGGCTGCTGCTGCGCCTCTTGTTGCCCCCGCTCCTGCCCCGGCCCCCCATCCCTGCCACCCTCAGCTAGCACCACTATTTGCAAGACAAGCCCAGGCGCGGTTGACAGGCCCTGGCCCGTTCCGGTAGAGTTGGCGCAAATAAGCTGCGGTCAAGCCGCCCCCAGGGCCGGCCGGTGGACGATTTCGGCCCGCGGGGATATACTTCTTGTTACAACGGTCACGAATCCCGAGAGGCGGACGGAGAGGAATGCCAGCGTCAAGGGGGGCCAAGGGCCTCTACGACCCGACCTTTGAGCAGGACGCCTGCGGCGTCGGCTTCGTCGCCCGCCCGTCGTCCCAGCCCAGCCGCGACATCGTGGAGATGGCCCTGGAGGCCGTGGTCAAGCTCACCCATCGCGGCGCCCTGGACGCCGACGCCAAGACGGGCGATGGGGCCGGCATCCTCGTCCAGCTGCCCAGGCGCTTCTTCGTCCGCGAGCTGGAGCGTATGGGCCTGCGCCTGGAGCGGCCCCAGGAGCTGGCCGTGGCCATGGTCTTCCTCCCCCAGCCGGAGGAACAGGCTGCACGGGCGCGCGAGGTCCTGGAGGCCCGTGCCCGCGCCCGGGGCCTGCGCGTCCTGGGCTGGCGGGAGGTGCCCGTGGAGCCATCGGTGCTTGGGGAAAAGGCCCGGTCCACCATGCCCCGCATCCAACAGATGCTGGTGGTGCCGGCGGTCCCCCTGGAGGCGGATGCCTACGAGCGCACCCTCTACCTGGTGCGCAAGGAGGCCGAGGCCGAGTTCGCCCGTCAGGAGCTGGACTGCTACATACCGTCCTTCTCCCACCGCACCCTGGTCTACAAGGGACTGCTGGTGGCTTGGCAGCTGCGGGGCTTCTATCTGGACCTGCAGGATCCGCTGTTCGAGTCGGCCCTGGCCCTCTTCCACCAGCGCTACTCCACCAACACCTTCCCCACCTGGCCCCTGGCCCAGCCCTTCCGCATGCTGGCCCACAACGGAGAGATCAACACCCTCATGGGCAACTACAACTGGATGCGTGCCCGGGAGCCGGAGCTGAGCTCCCGCCTGTGGGGGGAGGACATCGAGAGCCTCAAGCCCGTCATCGTGCCCGGCGGCTCCGACTCGGCCATGCTGGACAATGTCCTGGAGGCGCTGGTGCTGTCGGGCCGGGACCTGCTGCACGCCATGCTCATGCTGGTGCCCGAGGCCTGGGAGCGGATGCCCGACCTGGACCCCGCCTGGCGCGACTTCTATGAGTATCACGCCTGCCTGATGGAGCCATGGGACGGCCCTGCTGCCCTGGCCTTCACCGACGGCGTCAAGGTGGGGGCCACCCTGGACCGCAATGGCCTCCGTCCCCTGCGCTACAAGGTGGCCAAGGACGGGCTGGTGGTGGCCGGCTCCGAGGTGGGCATCGTCCACCTGGACGAGTCGCAGGTGGCCGAGAAGGGACGTCTCGGCCCCGGCGAGATGCTGGTGGTGGACACGGCCCGCGGCCGCATCCTCAAGAAGGGCGAGGTGATGGCCGAGCTGGTGGGGCGACGGCCCTACGGCCAGTGGCTGCGACAGCACATGGTCCGCCTGCGGGAGCCTTTCCCCACCGACGGACACCGGCCCGACACCCCTGACGGCGCCGACCTGGGCCAACTGCAGACGGCCTTTGCCTGCACCAACGAGGACGTGCGCATGATCCTCAAGACGATGGCCAGCCAGGGCCATGACCCCGTCTTCTCCATGGGCGATGACATTCCCCTGGCCGTCCTCTCCCAGACCCATCGGCCCCTGAGCTTCTACTTCCGCCAGCGCTTCGCCCAGGTGACCAACCCGGCCATCGACCCCTTGCGGGAGGAGCTGGTCATGTCCCTGGACTGCTACGTGGGTCCCAGGGGCAGCATCTTCGAGGAGACGCCCGAGCACGCCCGCGTCATCCACCTGGAGACGCCGCTGCTGTCGTCCCAGGCCCTGGAGGCCATCCGCAGCGGTGGCGACGGCGCCTTCCGGGTGCGGGAGCTGCCGGCCCTGTTCCCGGCCGACAGGGGGCCGGAAGGGCTGGAGGAGGCCCTGGAGGACCTCTGTCGGCAGGCGGTCCAGGCGGCCGATGAGGGCTACGAGGTCCTGCTGCTCACCGACCGTGGGGTCGATGCCCAGCACGCGCCCATCCCTATGCTGTTGGCGGTGGGGGCCGTCCACCACGGCCTCATCCGCGCCGGCCGGCGCATGAGGACCGACATCGTGGTGGAGACGGGGTCGGCCTGGGACGTGCACCACTTCGCCCTCCTCCTGGGCTACGGCGCCAACGGCATCTACCCCTACCTGGCCATGGCCACCCTGCGGGCCTTCCTGCAGGAGCGGGACATGGCCGAGGCCGACATCGAGGAGGTGTTGGCCAACTTCCGCCAGGCGGTGGAGCGGGGGCTGCTGAAGGTCATGTCCAAGATGGGGATCTCGGCCCTGCGCTCCTACCGCGGCGCCCAGATCTTCGAGGTCATCGGCCTGTCGCCGGAGGTGGTGGACCGCTGCTTCACAGGCACGCCGGCCCGGCTGGGCGGCATAGGGCTGCGGGAGATAGGGGAGGACGTCCTCTACTGGCACCAGCAGGCCTACCAGGTCTATCCGGAGACACGGCGGCTACCCGACATCGGTTACGTGCGTTTCCGTCGGGAGGGCGAGTACCACGGCTTCAACCCACAGGTGGTGACGGCCCTCCAGAAGGCGGTCCGCACGGGCGACTACCAGGCCTATAAGGAGTTCTCGCAGATGGTGCATAGCGGGCCGCCGCGCACCCTGCGAGACCTGCTGGAGATCCGCAGCGACCGTTCGCCCATACCGCTGGAGGAGGTGGAGCCGGCCAGCGAGATCGTCAAGCGCTTCGTGACAGCGGCCATGTCCCTGGGCGCCTTGTCTCCCGAGGCCCACAAGACCATCGCCATCGCCATGAACCGGCTGGGGGGCAAGAGCAACACGGGCGAGGGGGGAGAGGACCGGAGCTGGTATGAGCCCCTCCCCGGGGGCGACTCGGCCTCCAGCCGCATCAAGCAGGTGGCCTCGGGCCGCTTCGGCGTCACCATCGAATACCTGACCCAGGGCGACGAGCTGGAGATCAAGATCGCCCAGGGCTCCAAGCCAGGCGAAGGCGGGCAGCTGCCGGGGCACAAAGTCAACGAGTTCATCGCCTCGGTGAGGCACGCCATTCCCGGCATTCCTCTCATCTCGCCACCGCCCCACCACGACATTTACAGCATTGAGGACCTGGCCCAGCTCATCTACGACCTGAAGCAGGCTAACCCCAGGGCGCGGGTGGGGGTGAAGCTGGTGGCCGAGAGCGGCGTGGGCACCATCGCCGCTGGGGTGGCCAAGGCCTATGCCGATTACATACAGATCTCGGGCTCGGAGGGTGGCACCGGCGCCTCGCCCCTGTCGTCCATCAAGAACGCGGGCTGCCCCTGGGAGCTGGGGCTGGCTGAGACCCAGCAGGTCCTGATGCTCAACGGCCTGCGGGGGAGGGTGCGGCTGCGCACCGACGGCGGCCTGAAGACGGGGTGGGACGTGGTGAAGGCGGCCCTGCTGGGGGCAGACGAGTACGGCTTCGGCACCGCCGCCCTCATCGCCATCGGCTGCGACATGGCCCGCCAGTGCCACCTGAACACCTGCCCCACCGGCATCGCCACCCAGCGCCGTGACCTCATCGACAAGCGGTTCCAGGGGCGGCCGGAGCACGTGGTCAACTACTTCACCTTCGTGGCCGAGGAGGTGCGGGAGGTCCTGGCCTTCATGGGCTATCGGCGGCTGGAGGAGGTTATCGGTCGGGTGGACCTGCTGGCCCCGCGGGAGCTGCCGGAGGGGCACCGGGGCCGCACCCTCACCCTGGAGGCGGTGCTGGCCGACGTGGACCCTGCCCGCGTCTCGCCGCGGCGCTGTGTCCAGCCCCGCAACGACCGTCCCCATCCTTGTGCCGACGACCGCATCTGGGAGCAGGTCCGGCCTGCCCTGGAGGAGGGCCGTCCCGTGCGGGTGGAGACGGAGATCCGCAACTCCGACCTGGCGGCGGGGGCGCGCATCGCCGGTGCCATCGCCCAGCGCTACCGGCTGGAGGGGCTGCCGGAGGGCACCATCGAGATCGTCTACCGTGGCAGCGCCGGCCAGAGCTTCGGCGCCTGGTGCGCCAACGGGATGCGCCTGGTCCTGGAGGGGGAGGCCAACGACTACGTGGGCAAGGGCATGAGCGGCGGCGAGATCATCGTCCGCCCGCCCAGGGACGCCCCCTACGACAGCCACCTGAACGTCATCGTCGGCAACACGGTGCTCTACGGGGCCACCGGTGGCAAGCTGTTCGTGGCAGGCCGCGCCGGCGAGCGCTTCGCCGTGCGCAACTCGGGGGCCATTGCCGTGGTGGAGGGCGCCGGCGACCACTGCTGCGAATACATGACCCAGGGGCTGGTGGTGGTGCTGGGGCGGACGGGCCGCAACTTCGGCGCCGGCATGTCCTGGGGCCACGCCTTCGTCCTGGACGAGGACGGGACCTTCCCCCGGCGCTACAACCCCGAGCTCATCACCGTCCAGCGGGTGGAGCAGCCCGAGGACGAGGCCCTGCTCCGCTCCCTCATCGAGGAGCACGCCCACAAGACGGGCAGCCGCTGGGCACGCCATATCCTGGATCACTGGGACCGTTTCCTGCCCCTGTTCTGGAAGGTGGTGCCCCTTTCGGTGCCCATGGACGTCATGGGGCACGCCATCCACCGCCGGGAGGGCCACGAGGCCCAGGCCGGCGCCACCCCCAGCCACCCCTAGCGGAGGCCGGACCCCTGCGCTATACTACCCTTGGAGCTACAGCTACCGGAGCAGAGCGAGGGGAGCGGCCATGATCACCATGACTGAGCGGGCAGCCAGCAAGGCTAAGGAGATACTGGCCCAGAAGGGCGTTGGGCCCGAGGGCGGGCTGCGTGTCTTCGTGGTCGGCGGCGGCTGCTCTGGCTACCAGTATGGCATGGCCCTTGCCCGCGAGGTGGAGGAGGACGACTTCGTCATCGAGCAGGACGGCGTGCGCTTGGTGGTGGATCCCGAGAGCGCGGCCCTCCTGGAGGGGGCCGAGATCGACTACGTGGACGACCTGATGAAGGCCGGCTTCACCATTTACAACCCCAACGCCGTGCGCACCTGCGCCTGCGGCCATTCCTTCTCCACCGCCGAGGGCGGCGGCGCCCCCAGGCCCTGCCACTAGGCGTCGGCGCCGCCCCGGCCGGTGCGCCTCTGGAGCCTCCACCCCCGCTATCTGGACCAGCAGGGGCTGCTGGCCCTGTGGCGTGAGGCCCTCCTGGCCCGCGCTGTGCTGGCCGGACGCACCAGGGGTTATCGCCACCATCCCCAGTTGGAGCGCTTCCGACGCTGCCCAGACCCCCTGGCCGCCCTGGACGCCTATCTGCTCCACGTCCGTCAGGAGGGGCTGCGCAGGGGCTACCGCTTCTGTGCCCACGACCCGGCCCCTGGCGCCTTTGGGCTGACGGTGACCACAGGACAGCTGGCCTATGAGCTGGAGCACCTGCGGAGGAAGTTGGCTGTCCGCGCCCCTGACTGGGCGCGTTGCCTGCCCCAAGGCCTGCCGGAGCCGCACCCACTGTTCAGGGTAGTGGAGGGCGACGTGGAGCCGTGGGAGCGCCCGTAACGGGGGGAAGGACGGCGGCCTGTCTTTACAAGGGGGCGCTCGGCCGTTAGCCTACCTACTGGCCCCATAGGAGGTGAGCCATGGCCTACTGGATCGTCGTCGGCTCCGAGGAGAACTTTCGCATCGCCCAGGAGCGCGGCTTCGACCTGTTCGGCTTCAAGAGCACGCGCCGCCGCGAGACGTCGCGCATGGCCCCCGGCGACAAGCTCATCTTCTATCTCACGGGCATCATGAAGTTCGGAGGCATCGCCACCGTCACCTCTAACGTCTTCGAGGACCACACCCCCGTCTTCCGGTCCAAGAAGGCCGGGGAGGACTACCCGTTCCGGGTGCGGGTCCAGCCCGACATCTTGCTGCGCCCTGACCAGTACCTGGACGTGAAGGAGATCGCGCCGCGGCTGGCCTACACCAAGAAGTGGCCCCCAGAGCACTGGCGACTGGCCTTCCAGGGCAACCTGCACGAGATACCAGAGGAGGACTACCAGCTCATTCGTCGGGAGATGGAGGCGGCCCTCACGGGCAGCCGCTAGCTATTGCCCCAAGGCCCGGCGACGGTTACCATACGTCATCGCTATGGACGACCCCCTGACGCCCCCTGGGCGAGAGGCCACCCTGGCCACCGGCCCTCTCACCCTGCGCGACAAGCTGGCAGCGGGCCGCTTCGTGGTCAGCGTGGAGATAGACCCGCCTGTTGGCCTGGACGCCCGCCGCGCCCTGCGGGCCGCTGCCCTGATGAAGGAGGCGGGGGCCGATGCTGTCAACGTCGGGGACTCCCCCACCGCCCGCGTGCGCATGAGCCCCTGGGCCCTCTGCCTCCTCATCCAGCGGGAGGTGGGCATCGAGACGGTGATGCACTACACCACCCGCGACCGCAATGCCATGGCCATCCACTCGGATATGGTGGGCTGCCATGCCCTGGGTGTCCGCAACATCCTCTGCCTGCGGGGCGACCCACCCGAGCTGGGCGGCTACAAGGACGTTATCGGCGTCTGGGACATCTCGGCGGTGGGCCTGGTCCGGGTCTTGCGACTGCTGAACGAGGGGCTGGACTGGACAGGGCGGCCCATAGGCCGGAGGGCCAGCTTCCTGATAGGGGCTGCCTGCAATCCTAACGCCGACCCCCTCGGCCCGGAGGTGCGGCTGATGCGGCGCAAGGTGGAGGCGGGCGCCCACTTCTTCGTCAGCCAGAACGTCTTCGACCCCGAACGGCTGGAACGTTTCCTGGAGGCGGCGGCACCCTTCCAGCGGCCCATCATCGTCGGCGTCCTGCCCCTCCACAGCTACGAGCATGCCCAGCGTCTCCACCAGGAGGTGCCGGGCATGTATATACCGGAGGAGGTCCGGGAGCGGCTGCGGCGGGCAGGCCCCGATGCCCCCCAGGAGGGGAAGGCCATCGCCCGCGAGGTGATGGCCCTCTGCCGCCAGCGGGCGGCCGGCGTCTACCTGGTCCCCACCCACGGAAACTTCGAGCTGGTGGCCGAGCTGGTGGCCGAGGGCAGGGGGTAGGTGGCAGGAGTGGCCCAGGACAGGACGCCGCCCAAGAAAGAGAGGGACCCCATCGCCGATGCCCTGGAGATGATGGTCTATGGCCTCTACATTGTGGGCTCCTACAAGGGGGACGAGGTCAACGGCATGATGGCCGACTGGGTGATGCAGGTCTCATTCCGTCCCCGCCTGCTGCTGGTGGCCCTGGAAAGGGACGCCCGCACGCTGGAGAACGTGCGGGCCACCGGCGCTTTCACCGTCAATATGCTGGGCACCGAGGAGGCCGATATTGAGCTGGCCCGCAAGTTCGCCCAGCCCTACTACGCCGCCAAGGTGGAGGGCCGCCCCGAGGAGGAGGCCGCCAAGGTCTACCGCAAGCTGGAGGGCATCCCCTACAGCCGCAGCCGTAGCGGCTGCCCCGTTCTGGACGACGCCGTGGCCTGGCTGGAGTGTCAGGTGGAACAAGAGGTGGAGGCGGGCGACCATGTGCTGGTCATCGGGCGGGTGGTGGACGGCGACGTCCGCCGCTACGGGCCCATCCTGAGCTCCGAGGTGACGGGCTGGACTTATTCAGGCTGAGGGACGCCTGGCTGCCCTCCTCGGTCTGTAAACGGTCAAAATAGCTATTTTGCAGCCGCAACATATTGACTTCTTGTCCTCCGCTAAAATAACCTTCCTTTGACCCTGTCCCACGTTGGAACCGAGGGGAAAAAGGGCGGGCACGGGCGGGGGGCGACCCCTAGGCCCGCTACTGGTCGGTGGCAGGACGCGCCAGGCTGCTGCGGTAGAGAAGGCTTGTCCGCAGCGATCAATGACCTCCAAGTGCCAAGGAGTAGGAGGCGAGGGGGATTGACGAGGCCCCTCATGGCTTCCCTCGACGGCGGCGAGGGCGGTAGGGGCCGGCACCGATGGCGTGTGGGGTGTGGGGAGGGGTGGTGCTCGTGAGCCTCTACTACATCATCTGCTGCGAGGCGATCCCTGGGGAGGAGGAGAACCTGGACGACTTCCTCAACAACAGGGCAGTCCCCTTTTGGGTGGCCCAGCCGGGGGTGAGGGCGGTCCAGGTCCTGGGGACCCTCCTCAGCGACGACTCGCGCCGGCTCATCATCGTGGAGGTGGCCGACCTGGAAGACCTGGAGCGGATCCAGTCCCAGAGGGAGCACCGTCACCTGCGACGGGAGATGCTGGGCTACGCCGCCCGGGCCAGCTCCCAGATCTACTATACGGTGACCTTCGTGTCGGCCCCTTAAGGGGCGTCCAGGTCCGGCTCCTCCAGCAGGGCCTTCAGGCGTCGCACCTGCCAGAGGTGCTCCAGGTCGTGCTGGGCCAGCTCGCGGACCAGTTGGGCCACGGTGACGGTCCCACGCAGGGGGTGGCGACAGGGCCGCTGCCACTCCTCATCGCTGAGGGACCAGAGCAGGTGCAGGAGACGTCGGCGCAGGCCTGCCATCTCCTCGGCCAGGGCGCCCACGTCCTGGTCCTGGTAGCCCCGCTCCTGCGGCAGGGCGTCCAGGTCACGGTGGGGCAGGGGTCGGCCCGCCAGGGCGGCCTGGACCTGCTCCAAGGCCAGGGCCTGGGCGTCCCGCAGGTGCCCCAGCACCTCTTTCAGGCTCCACTCGTCGGGAGAGGGGCGAAAGGCGAGGGCCGCCTCCCCTAGCTCCAGCAGCTCCTCCAGGAGCTGGTCGCCCGCCTCCCGCAGGGCCTTCAGCAGGAAGTCATGGTCGGCACCCATCCCAGGCCATTGTAGGGTGTGGGGGTGCCGCTGCTGGAGGGGCCCGCCTCAGGAAGCGGCCCGCAGGCCGGCCGCGGCCGCAGCGGCGGCCAGGGGTGCCGACTCCCAGGGCAGGGATAGCTGTCGAGGGGCCTCCTCATGGTTGCGGGCCCATAGGGCACGGGCGGCAGCGCGGTCGGCCAGGTAGCGCCCGTCCAGGAGGACGAAGGGGAGGGCCCGCCCCACCACGACCCCCAGCGCCCGCAGCTCCTCCAGGCCGCGGATGGCCCCCTGGCGTCGGCGCCGGAGGATGCGGCTGGCGCTCTCGGGGCCGATGCCGGGGACCCGCAGCAGCCACTCCCGCGGTGCTCGGTTCACCTCCACTGGGAACAGCTCCGGGTGGCGCAGCGCCCAGGCCAACTTGGGGTCCATGTGCTGGGGCAGGGAGCCGTCGGCCTGGAAGGGCAACTCCTCCAGGCGGAACCCGTAAAAGCGCAGCAGCCAGTCGGCCTGGTAGAGGCGGTGCTCCCGTAGCTTGGGGGCCGGCGGGGCCAGCACCTCACCACATACCGGGTGGTAGGCGCTGTAGTAGACACGTCGCATCCCCAGCTCGTCGTAGAGCCATTGGGTGGTGGTCAGGATGTCGCGGTCGCTGTCGCCGGCAGCGCCCACCACCATCTGGGTTATCTGCCCGGCCCGCAGCCTGTCGGGATGCCGCGACTGCAGCCGCTGCACCTCACGCATGGGGGCCACCAGGTCTCGCCAGAAGTCCTTGCTAGGGGCGATGCGGGCCAGGTGCTCCGGGGTAGGCGCCTCCAGGTTGATGCTCACCCGGTCGGCCAGCTCGAAGGCGCGGAGGACGTAGTCGGGGGATTGGCCGGGCATGATCTTGAGGTGGATATAGCCGCGGTAACGGTAGCGGCACCGCAGGATCTCGGCCGTCTCGATGATCTTCTCGGCGCTGCGGTCGGCTCCACCGGCCACCCCTGAGCTGAGGAACAGGCCGGCCACCATCCCCCGTTCGGCCATCTGCATGAAGGTCCGGGCCAGCTCCTCGGGGCGGAAGGAGGCGCGGCGGGCATCGCGGTGGCGGTTTATGGCGCAGTAGCGGCAGTCCAGCTCGCAGACGTTGGTGCGCAGGGCCCGCAGGAGGGGTACGCGGCGTCGTCCGCCAGCGGCAGCCCAGTATACCCCGGCGGCTCCCGGCGCCTGCCGCATCTGGGGCGAGTGGGCCGGCGAGTAGGCCGTCCCCTCCTCGTCCAGGTCCTCGGTGCCGCCCAGCAGCCGTAGCTTCTCTTCTACTTCCATGCCCCCACACCACCTGATTAGCACATGTATTCTAATGGGCCGCCGCGGGGGATACAAGGTCCCCTTGGCACGTAACGGCAGCCGGGGCAAAATGGGGGCGGGTGTCCGGGGAGGCGTCCTTTCGGGAGCTCTGCCGCCGGGTGGCCGCCTGCTACGCCTGCCCGGCGATGCGTCACGTGCACGTGCTGGGCGAGGCCAACGGCCCCCTGGAGGCCCGGGCCATGTTCGTGGGTGAGGCGCCCGGCAGGCTGGGGGCTGCCCGCACCGGCGTCCCCTTCACCAGCGACCAGTCGGGCCGACGTTTCCAGGAGCTGCTGTCCCTGGCCGGGCTGGAGCGGCAGGAGGTCTTCGTCACCAATGCCGTCCTCTGCCACCCCGACGGCGGCGGTCACAACCGCCGCCCCTCCCGCCACGAGGTGCAGGCCTGCTCGCGCTGGCTAGCGGCCCAGTTGGAGCTGGTCCAGGCGCCGGTGGTGGTGACGCTGGGGGAGGTGGCCCTGGCGGCCCTGCGCCTAGTGTCCCCGCATCCCTACGTGCTGCGCCATCAGGTGGGGCAGGTCCTGCCCTGGGCCGGGCGGGTGCTGGTGCCCCTCTATCATCCGTCGCCGCGGGCGGCCAACCACCGCCCGCTGGCCCTGCAAGCCGAGGACTTTCGCCGCCTGGGCCAGATCGTGAAAACATTCACGCATCGTTGACCGTGCCCAGGCCTGCCGCCCATAATGGGTCTTGCCGGGATGAATGCCGACGCCCTGCCTTACACCCTGCTGCTGGTGCTGACGGAGCTGGCGGTGGGGGGACTGTGGGTGTTGTGGGCTGCCCATCTGCGGGGGCACGTGGCCCGTAGCTTCGTGCAGTTCTCCTCCTTCCTAGTGGTGGCGGCTGCGGCGCTGGCCCTGTTGGCCGCCCTCAAGGTGACGGTGCCAGCCGAGGTGGGCGGCTATACTCTGGACGGCGCCTTCATGGGGCCGGCGCGGCTGCTTTTGGCCGTGGCACTGGCCCTGGCGACAGCCTATTGTCTGGGCACCCTGCTTCCGGGCCGCATGCCCGCCTTGGCCGTGGGCGGGGCTGCCTGCTTGGCGGGACTGGGGGCCATCGCCGCCCTGGCCGGCGTCTTCTCCCCGCCCGTGTGGGGGTATGCCGGCGTCTTCCTGGCCCTGCTGGTGGGGTCCCTGGCCGCAGGCGGCGTCTCCCTGGGGATGGTCCTGGGCCATTGGTACCTGGTCACCCCCCGCCTGCCGGAGCGCCCCCTGCGGGAGCTGACGGCCTTCCTGCTGGTGGCGCTGGCGCTGCAGGCGCTGCTGCTGGCCCCTAACCTGGCCCTACCCAGGCAGCCCATCCCCGGGGGTCCCGATGTCCCCCTTGGCCAGAACCCCTTCCTCTGGCTGCGCATCGCTGGTGGCCTGGGCCTGCCGCTGCTCTTCACCTACATGGCCTACGACTCCAGCGGCATGCGGGCCATGCAGTCGGCCACCGGCCTGTTGTATATTGCAATGGCGCTGGTGCTGGGGGGCGAGATCCTGGCCAAGGGGCTGATGCTGGCCACCGCCGTCCCCAGCTAGTTCGGCTGAGAGGACGGCTGGGATGCGCGCAGGGGTCATCCTGCTGGCCCTGGGTCTGGGCCTGGTCGCCTGCGGAGGCCAGGGGCCGCCGGCGGAGAGTTCCCCTGTGGCCACCTTTCCCTCCGCACCACCGCCGACGCCCACCGTCGTGGTGGCCACCGTGGCCCCGGCCACCCCCACGCCGACGCCCTCCCCGAGTCCCACACCGGTAGCCGTGACGCCGGTGACCCCCTTCGAGATCACCGTCAGCGAGGCAGTAAACATCCGTGCGGCACCCACCACCCAGGCGGCCATCGTGGGGGCCATCTACCCCGGTGAGCGGCGGCGGGTGGTGGGCGAGGCGGCCGGCCAGGAGGTGGAGCCTGGCCGAGGCAACGTCTGGTATGCTGTCGAAGGCGGTGGCTTCGTCTATTCCCCACTAGTGCAGAGGGTGAGATGATGGGACGCCCCTGGCCCACCCGTGAAGATGCCTGGCAGCTCCTGTGCGAGTTCACCCAGAGCGACTCCCTGCGCAAGCATGCCCTGGCGGTGGAGGCGGCCATGCGCGCCTATGCCCGCAAGTTCGGGGAGGACGAGGAGCGCTGGGCTATCGTCGGCCTGCTGCACGACTTCGACTACGAGATGCACCCCACCCCAGACCAGCACCCCCTGGAGGGGGCCCGCATCCTGCGGGAGCGGGGCTGGCCCGAGGACATCGTCCACGCCGTCCTGTGCCACGCCGACTACCTGGACGTGGAGCGGCGCACCGCCATGGACCGGGCCATCTACGCCGTGGACGAGCTGGCCAGCTTCGTGGTGGCGGTGGCCCTGGTGCGGCCCCACAAGAGCATCCACGAGGTGGACGTGGCCGCCGTGCGCAAGAAGATGAAGGAGAAGGGGTTCGCCCGGGCGGTGGACCGGGAGACCATCGTCAAGGGGGCGCAGGTGCTGGGCGTGGACCTGGACGAGCACATCGCCACCGTCATCGAGGCCCTCAAGCCCGTGGCCCACCAGCTGGGTATAGCGGGCAGCGGGGGATAAGGGGCGCCCCCCTGGCCCAGGCAGGCCCCCCGCCGCTGGTCCAAGCGCCAGCATGGGGCCGGTGAACCGGCGCCCATGGACTGGGAGCGCAGCCCATCTGCAGGCAGGGCTTCGCCCCCCACCATTTGTGGACTCACCGGAGTAGAAGGGGGCCGCGCCGCGGCTATGTGGCTAAAGGAAGGGGGCCGCCCGCCGGGCGGCCCCCTTCCCCACCTTCACGTCCCTAGGCGTAGACGCCCATCTTGCGGGCCAGCTCGTGCAGCCGCTCGATACGCTTACGGATGGGAGGGTGGGTCTGGAAGAGGGTCATGAACAGGTCCTCCTCTCCCTCCCTGCGGCCCCGCAGCGGGTTGACGATGAACAGGTGGGACGCCGCCGGCTGCACGTTCAGCGGCCGGGCCTGGGCGTAGGCCTCCAGCTTCTCCAGGGCGCTGGCCAGCGACAGGGGCATGCCGGTGATGTGGGCACCGGTAGCGTCGGCCTCGTACTCCCGCGCCCGCGAGATGGCCAGCCGGATGATGGTGGCGGCGATGGGCGCCAGGATGACGGTGGCCAGCAGCGCCAGCAGGTAGAGCCAGCCGGTGGCGTTGTCGCGGTTGCGGCCGCCGAAGCCACCCCAGAACAGGGTCCACTGCAGCATCCAGGCCACGAAGCTGATGGCGCTGGCGATGACGGCGGCGATGGTGCTGATGAGCACGTCACGGTTGCGCACGTGGCCCAGCTCGTGCCCCAGCACCGCCATCAGCTCCCGCTCGTCCAGGATGCGCATGATGCCCGTGGTTACTGCCACCACCGCGTGCTTGGGGTCGCGGCCGGTGGCGAAGGCGTTGGGCTGGTCGGCCTGGATGACGGCCACCCGGGGCTTGGGCAGCCCGGCCTGGGCTGCCACCTCCTCCACCAGCCGGTGCAGCTCGGGCGCCTCCTCGGGCGAGACCTCCCTAGCGCCGGTCATGGCCAGCACGATACGGTCCGAGAACCAGTAGGCGAAGCCGTTCATGGCCAGGGCGATGATGAAGCCCACCAGCAGGCCATTCATGCCGCCCACCAGCACGCCGATGCCCATGAATATGCCCGCCAGCAGGGCCAGCAGGGCTGCCGTCTTCAGGTTGTTGAGCATACCTCCGCTCACCTCCCGGGGCGACTAAGCGTCCCAACTATCAGGATACTGCTTGCCCCATGGCCTCGCCAGTAGTGGGGCCGGTCTCGCTGCCCTGCTGCAGGAAAGAGATGATGGCGGCGTGGGCCTCGTCGGGGCGCTCCTCCAGCACCATATGCCGTGCCCTGGGCACCACCTCCAGGCGGGCGTCGGGCAGCGCCCGCAGCAGGCGACGGGCGCTCTTCAGGTCCACCCAGCGGTCCTCGGCCCCCCACAGCAGCAGCACCGGCTGTCGGACCTGGGACAGGTCCAGGCGCTCCTCTCGGGCCAGGGCCAGCCCCACCCTGGTAATGGCATCGGTGGTGCCCCGCACCAGGGAGGGGAGCCGCATGGCCCGTCGCAGCTCTGGGGTGAGGACATCGGTGCTCCAGACCCCGGCCCGCCACATCCACTCGCGGGCCGGACCGCAATGCAGGCAGAGGGCCACGATGGTCCTCACCACCGGCGGGAACCAGAAGGGCCGCAGGAACCAGGGGATGAGGCGGCCGGGCACGGCGCTGGAGACCAGCACCAGCCTGCGCACCGCCTCGGGGTAGCGGGCGGCCAGGTGCAGGGCGATGGCCCCGCCCAGGGAGTGGCCAATGATGTCGGCCTGCGGGATCCCCAGCGCCTGCATCAGTCCCCGCACCAGCCGCGCTTGCCCTTGCGGCGTCAGGTCGGCGTCCTGCGGGCGGTCCGAGAGGCCAAAGCCGGCCAGGTCCAGGGCCACCACGCGGCGGCTGCGGGACAGCAGCTCGATAGTGCGGGGGAAGTTGGCCAGGGACCCGCCCATGCCGTGCAGGAGCAGGACCGGTGGCCCCTGGCCCACGTCCAGGTAGTGGAGGGAGAGACCGTCCACCGCCACCGTCTGCTCCCGGTCGCGCAGCTCCGCCAGGTCCAGGCGCTCGTTGGTCCGCTCCAGCCACCAGGCATAGGCCCAAAGGAGGGCCGGGGCAGCCGCCACCAGCCCGATCTGCGCCCGCAGCAGCCTGCCCATGCCTACCTCACACCCCCAACAGCAGCCGCCGCACCTGGACCAACGCCTCGGGTATGCGGGGCCCATACCAGCAGAGGAGGCGACCATCGACGAAGTGGACGCGGGCGCCAACAAGGCCCGCCGCCTCCAGTTCGGCCAGGTGGCGCCTGCGAAAGCGGTAAGGCTCGCTGGGCAGGAGGACCACCTCCGGCTGCCGCCGCGCCGCCTCCTCCAGCTCTATGGCCGGGTAGCGTTCGTGCACGTCGGCAAATATGTTGTCTCCACCACAGGTAGCGATGAGGTCGTGCATGTAGGTGCCGGGGCCGATGGTCATCCAGGGGTCGCGCCAGATAGGGCAAAAGACGCGGGGGCGGGGGCGCCCCTGTGCCAGGGCCATGGTCTCGGCCAGGGCCCGGCGCGACGCCTCCAACAGCGGTCGGGCCCCCTCCTCCACCCTCAGCAGGCGCGACAGCTCCTCCAGCAGGTGCAGGGCACCCAGGACGGTGGTGGGCAGGGTCACGTAGACGGGGACGCCCGCCTCGGCGATGGCCTCCACGTGCTCGGGCCGGTTCTCCTCGGCGCTGGCGATGACCAGGTCAGGGGCGAGGGCCAGCACCTTGGCCACGTCTACCGTTTTGGTGCCCCCCACCTTGGGCAGGGAGCGGACTTGGGGCTGGGGCTCGAGGCAAAAGTAGGTCAGGCCCACCACTCGGTCGCCTGCACCGAGGGCGAACAGGGCCTCGGTGAGGCTGGGGACAAGGGAGACGATGCGCTTCGGGGGCCCCGGAAGCTCTAACGCCCTCCCCAAGGCGTCTCGCACGGCCATTGGGCTATGCTAAGTATAGCACACCCCCCAAGGGCCCCCTGCCGCCTCAGCCGGGTCGCTGGCCCAGGGTGATATCAGCCGTCTGGCGGCTGCCACCACGGTAGAACTCCACCTGCACCGTCTGGCCGGCCCGGAGCTGGGTCAACGCCTGCAGCAGCTCGCCCGAGTTGCGGATGTCCCTGCCCCCGAGCCGCACGATGATGTCGTTGACGCGCAGTCCGGCCCGGGCCGCCGGGCTGCCGGGCACCACCTGGGTCACCACCACGCCCTGCTCCACCGGCAGGTCGAACTGGCGGGCCAGCTGCGGGGTGACGTCCACCAGGGCCACTCCCAGGTAGGCCCTCTCCACCCGCCCCTGCTGCATCAGCGCCTGGATGATGGGGCGGGCGGTGGCGGTGGAGATGGCGAACCCCACCCCCTCCGCCTGACCCCCGCGAATCACGGCGGTGGTGATGCCCACCACCTCGCCCCTCATGTTCACCAGCGGCCCGCCCGAGTTGCCCGGGTTGATGGCCGCATCGGTCTGGATGGCCCCCGGGATGGTCACGCCGCACTGGTCCTCCTGGATGGTGCGGTCCTTGGCGCTCACCACGCCCTTGGTGACGGTGGGGCCACCGGGCAGGTTGAGGGCGTTGCCCATGGCCACCACCTCCTCGCCCACCTGCAGTGCCTCTGAGTCGCCCAGGGCCGCCGTCGTCAGACCGCTGGCATCGATCTTCAGCACGGCCAGGTCCGTCAACGGGTCGCGCCCCACGATGGTGGCCGGAAAGCGCCTCCCATCGGCCAGGGTGACGGTGATGCTTTGGGCCGGCGTGTCACAGGTGTTGGGCCGCACCACCACGTGGTTGTTGGTGACGATGTAGCCGTCCTGGCTGATGACGATGCCCGTCCCCACGCCCTGCTGGGGCACCGGCTGGCCGAACACGCTGATGGAGGCCGACTCGGTCAGGATGTGGACCACGCTGGGCCGTAGCCTGGCCACCAGCTCGGGCACCGACAGGGCCTCGCCGGCCGAGGTGGGTTGGGGACTGGACTGCTGCAACGAGGGCTGCGGTGACGCGCTGGGGCCGGTCTGGTCGGACCCCCCCTGACAAGCCGCGAGGACCAGCGCCAGCAGCAGGGCCGTAAGGACCAGTTTCACGTTCACACCGCTTCCTCCTCTCTCGTTTCCTCCCCATCCAGCAGCCACTTGACCAGAGAGGGGTCGTAGGGCAGGGGCAGATGGGGGCGTTCCGGCAGGGGTAAGGGGGCCACCGGCACGGGCAGTTGGGCCGTCAGCAGGTTGTAGGCGTAGACGGCCAGAGGCAAAAGGCCCACCACGTCCTCGGCGTTGTAGCGTATCAGGGTGTCCAGGGCGCCCTGGTGTCCCTGGCGGTGCAGCCGCCACAGCACCACGGCATGGTAGCCCCCGAGGCCCTGCAGGGCCGAGGGCCGCGCCAGCCCCGTCAGTTGCTCAACGCGCTTCAGGCCACCCCGTAGCCCCAACCGCCTCAGCACATACATCAGGTCCAAGTGGGCCATGCCGGCCAGCACCGGCCCCATCTCCGCCTCGATGAAGGGGACATCGAAGCGTAGGCCGTTATAGGTGATGAGCAGACGGTAGCGGCGCACCGCCTCGGGGAACAGGTGCAGGTCCCGTCCCCGCACGAAGGCCCGGTACTCGCGACCGTCGTAGATGCCGATGACGGTGATGACGTTCATGCCCCAGGCGAGGCCCGTGGTCTCGATGTCCAGGCAGACGGCTTGGGGCAGGAACTCGGCCAACAGCCGCCACCGCTCCGCTGGCGGCAGCAGCGCCTGGAAGTAAAGAGCATCGGCCAGGCCCAGGCGGCGGCAGGACTCGGCCAGCTCCAGCCGCAGCAGCTCCCGGTGCCAGGGGGCTAGCCAGGGCAGGGGGTGGCCCAGGGCGTCCTCCCAGGTGATGACGCCCTCCCGCCAGAAGCGGGCCTCAGTGCGGGGGCCGACCCCCCGCAGGTGCAGGAAGGTGTGCCTCAGCACGCTACCCATTCTAATGTTGGCACGGTGAAGGGAAGGTTAAAAAGGGCGGCCGGCGCCGCTTTTGGACAGGTCCCAGAGGCAGGCGTATCATATAGCCAGCCCAGCCGAGGGAGGCACCCCATGCGCTTCAAGGACACTGTCTGCGTGGTAACGGGCGCCTCGCGGGGCATCGGCAAGGCCATCGCCCTGGCCCTGGCCCGGGAAGGTGCCCACGTGGTGGTAACGGCCCGCTCCAGCGAGGAGTCGCCTACCAAGCTGCCGGGCACCATCGAGGAGACGGCCCGCCTCATCCAGGAGATGGGCAGGAGGGCGCTGGCTGTGCCCTGCAACGTGGCCGACGAGGCCCAGGTGGAGGCGCTGGCCCGCCGCACCCTGGAGGAGTTCGGACGGGTGGACATCCTCATCAACAACGCCGGGGTCAGCTACCCCGCCCCCTTCCTGGAGACGCCCATCCGCCGGTGGGACCTGGTCATGAACGTGAACCTGAGGGGGACGGTGCTGTGCAGCATGGCCTTCCTGCCCCAGATGGTCAAGCAGGGGCATGGGAAGGTCATCAACGTCTCCTCGGGGGCGGTGAATGCCGAGATGGCCGCCCAGGTGGGCCTCTTGTCCTATTCCGTAGCCAAGGCCGCTATCGAGCAGCTTACGCGGGGGCTGGCAGTGGAGCTGGCCCCCAAGGGGGTGGCCGTCAACTGCCTGCGCATCGATATGAGCGTGGTCACCGAGGGCTGGACATACCTGAACCCCCACCGTGACTACTCCGGCTGGGAGAAGCCCGAGACGGTGGCCGAGGCCACCCTGTGGTTGGCGGCCCAGGACACCTCCTTCACCGGGCGTGTCCTCACCGTTACCGAGATCGTGGGGCAACTGCAGCAGGGCCGGAGCTGAGGCATCTGGGGCGGTGGCCGCGGGCGTAAAGGACAATGGAGGACGCAGCCGGCCCTGGCGGGCATGGTGGCCCAGGTATGGGCCTGGACTACTCCGAGGCCTCCGATGAGGAGCTCATGGCTGCCGTCATGGAGCGCCACCCCCGCGCCCTGGAGGGGATCTACGATCGCTACGGGGCGGTGGTCTACTCCCTGGCCCGCCGCATCCTGGGTGACGCCCACCGGGCGGAGGACGTCGTCCAGGACGTCTTCCTGCGCCTGTGGGACCGCCCCCAGCTTTACGTGGCCTCCCGGGGACAGCTCCTGACCTGGCTCCTCACCATGGCCCGCAACCGGGCCATCGACCAGCTACGTGCCCAGGGCAGGCAACAGCGCTTCCTGCGCTCACCGGCCGGTGCCCAGGTGGAGGCCCAGGACCCGGCCGAGCAGGCCCACTGGGCCCTGCAGCGACAGCAGGTGCTGGCCGCCCTGGCCCACCTGCCGCCGGAGCAGCGGGAGGCTGTCGAGCTGGCCTACTTCCGCGGCCTCACTCACCGCGAGATCGCCGAGGCCACCGGCCTGCCCCTGGGCACCGTCAAGACGCGGATCCGGCTGGCCATGCAGAAGCTGCGTGCCCTGTTGTTGCCCGAGGGGGAGGGCTGAGGTGGACTGTCAGGAGGCCCGCCAGGCCCTTGACCTGCTGGCCCTCGGCGCCCTGCCCGAGGACGAGGCGTCGCCTGTGGAGCAGCACCTGGCCTCCTGCGCCGAGTGCTCCCGCTACCTGGAGGGCTCGCGACAGGTGGCGGCCCGACTAGGCCTGGCGACCCCGGTCCTGGAGCCGCCCCCCAGGCTCAGGCGGCGCATCCTGGCGGCGGCCAGAGGCCCCGGGACCGCAGGCGTGCCTCGCCAGCGGTTGGCCTGGGGCGTCATGGCCGCCCTGACGGCGGCGGCCGTGGCCCTTTCCGCCTTCTTCTTCGTGGAGTGGCGGCAGGCCCAGGACGAACGGCAGGACCTGGCCGACCAACTGTCGGACGCCCTGGCAGCGGTGCGGGAGCGCGATGAGCTGATGCAGCTGTTCACGCTGCCCGACCTGGCGCGAGTCCCCATGCTCCCCCAGTCGCCGGGGCTGGCGGCCAACCTGTCCTACTACTGGAGCACCCAGAAGCGCTGGGGCTTCATCGTGGGGACGGCCCTTCCCCCTCCTCCGCCCGGGCGCGTCTACCAGCTCTGGTTCCTAAGCAGCGAGGGGAGCCGTGGCGTGGGCACCTTCCGCCCGTCCGAGAGCGGCACCGTCTACCACTCCTTTGACCTCTCCGTCCTGCCGCCCAACTGGCGCCCGTCGGCCATCGCGGTGACGCTGGAGCCGGAGGGCGGCAGCCCTGTCCCCACGGGCGAGACGGTGGCGGTGGGCACCCTCACCCGTTGAGACGTGGCCAGGCCCCGGGCGCGGGCCTTGGCTGTCCCTGGGCCATTGCCCCTGGCCGCTGGGGCAGCTTAGCGTGGGAGATGGTGGGCGTCATCCTGCACGAACTGGGCTAAGGCCTAGAACCAGCGCCAGAGCCACCAGCGGGCGAAGCCGGCCTTGACCAGGTGCCAGAAGAGGCTGGGGGGGCGTAGGGAGACCCGCGGCTCTGGCTCGGCCAGGAAGTCCCCGTGGACCAGGGCCGCCCGGTTATAGCCCGTCTCCAGGAAGCACTGTCCCTGGCCGGCGAAGGCGTAGCGTTCTTGTCGGCCCTCCACCTGGGCCGCAATGTTGCGGGCCACCACCTCGGCCTGGGCATGGGCGAAGACCCCCGCCTTGGGCAGGGGCAGGCCGTTGGCCAGGGGTATATGGGTCACGTCGCCGATGGCATACACCCCCTCCCAGGCAGTGGCCAGCGTCTCCCGGTCCACCTCTACCCAGCCCTTTTCCCCCGTCAGGCCCGCCTCCCGCACCGCTCGAGGGGCCGAGTGCACCGGCACCCCGATGAGGAGGTCAAAGGACGCTTGGGAGCCGTCGGCGAAGGTGATCGTCCGAGTGTCCTGGTCCACCGACCGGACCTGCATGCGGGGGCCGAACCATACCTCGCGGGCCGATAGCATCTCCAGCACCTGCTCGCCCACCCGTGGGCCGGCCACTGGCAGGGGCTGGGGCTCGGGCGTGTAGAGGCGGATGTCCACCCGCTCCCTGAGGCCACGCTTGCGGTAGTAGTAGTCCAACAGCAGGGCGGCCTCATAGGGCGCGGCCGGACACTTGTAGGGCAGCGAGGGTATCAGGATGACGATGCGCCCCTGCTGCAGCTTCTCCAGTTCGTCGCGCAGGGCCTCGGCCCCGTCCAGGTGGTAGAAGGTCCAGGCGCGGGCGAGGCCAGGTATGTCGCCGGTGCCATACTCCACCCCCGGCGACAGGACCAAGTAGTCGAAGGGCAGCTCCTGCCGGGTGAGGACGAGGCGGCGGCCCTCCAGGTCGATGGCCGTCACCTCGTCCAGGACCACCTCGATGCCGCGGCGGCGCAGGTGGCGCAGGTCGCCCACGATGCGGGCCGGCTTCTGCCACCCCAGCATCACCCAGGTGAAGGCAGGAGCGAAGGCATGGATGGGGTTGCGGTCCACCACGACCACGCGGTGCTCCCGGGCCAGGAGCTGCCGCAGGCGGTTGGCGGCCACCAGCCCACCCACGCCGCCGCCCAGGACCACCACCGTCTTGCCCGCCATGGCGCCGCCTCACTCCAGGCCTAGGAGGGCCTCCAGTCCCACCACCAGCCCGTCCAGCTCCAGCACCCTCCGCACGGCCAGCAGGACCCCCGGGACGAAGGACTCGCGGCTGGTGGAGTCGTGGCGGATGGTGAGCACCTGCCCCGGCCCTCCCAGGACCACCTCCTGGTGGGCCACGAGGCCGGGCAGCCGCACGCTGTGAATGGTGATGCCCTCCAGGTGGCCGCCGCGGGTGCCCGGCAGGTTCTCCCGCTGGGTGGCGGGGCGGCGGAAGGGCCCACCCCGGGCCTGGAGCATGGCCCGGGCAGTGGCCAGGGCCGTGCCCGATGGTGCGTCCGCCTTCTGGTCGTGGTGCATCTCGATGATCTCGGCGGCGTCGAAGAAGCGGGCGGCCACCCTAGCCAGGTGGACCATCAGCACGCCACCGATGGCGAAGTTGGGGGCCACGATGGCCCCCAGCCGACGGCGACGGCACTCCTCCCGCAGCTCCTCCAGGAAGGACTCGCTCAGGCCCGAGGTGCCGATGACAGGGCGCGCCTCCACCTCCAGGGCGGCCCGGGCCACCTTGGGGGTGAAGTCGGCGTGGGTGAAGTCCACCACCACCTGGGGCTGGACCCGTTGGAAGAGGGGCAGGGGTTCGCTGCCGAAGGGCACGAGGCCGGAGCCATCGGGCAGGGGCAGGTACTCCTCCTGGGCGGAACGGGAGAGCACGGCCACCGGCTCCAGGTCCTCTTCCCGGCAGAGGGCGGCCAGGACCTCACGGCCCATGCGCCCCGTGCCGCTCACCGCCACGCGGATGGCCATGGCGCCCTCGCCTTAGCGAAAGCTGGAGGGGGGCCTGGGCGGTGGGGGCGGCGGCGGCTCCGGGCCGCGGCGCACCTGCGGCGGCCGCTGGGGTCCCTGGGGCCGCTGGCCGCCGCCGCGGAAGCGGTTGTCGGCTGGCCGACGCCCCGGTTGGGCCTGCTGGGGACGGCCGCTGGGCCGGGCCTGGGCGGCACGGGCCGCCTTGACCACGTCCTCCGGCTGGAGGCCCTCCAGCACGGCCCGTCGCGACAGGTTGATGCGCCCGAACTGGTCGACCTCAGTGACCATCACCATGATCTCGTCGCCCACCCGGACCACGTCCTCGGGACGGCGGGCACGGTAGTCGGCCAGCTCCTCGGTGCGCACCAGCCCTTCCTTGCCGGGAAGGATCTCCACGAAGGCGCCGAAGGGCACCAGCCGCGTCACCTTGCCGGTGAAGATCTCGCCCACCTTCACCTCCTTGGTGAGGCCCTCGATGATCTCCATGGCGCGGCGGGCGGCGGCCTCGCTGGGGGAGCCGATATAGACCGTGCCGTCGTCCTCCACGTCGATGGTGCACTTGGTCTCATCGATGATGGAGCGGATCACGCGACCGCCGGGCCCGATGACGGCACCGATCTTCTCGACGGGGATCTGGATGCGGTACATGCGCGGGGCGTAGGGGGAGAGCTCGGCCCGCGACTCGGGTATCGTCTCCAGCATCCGCTGCAGGATGTGCAGGCGGGCCTCCCGCGCCTGACGGAGGGCCTGCTCCAGCACGGCCAGGTCGAGCCCCTTGATCTTGATGTCCAACTGCAGGGCGGTGATGCCCTCGGCCGTGCCGGCCACCTTGAAGTCCATGTCACCGTAGTGGTCCTCCAGGCCGGCGATATCCGTCAGCACGGTGAAGCGGCCGTCCTCACCCGTCACCAGGCCCATGGCCACCCCGGCCACCGGTGCCTTGATGGGCACGCCGGCGTCCATGAGGGACAGGGTGCTGCCGCAGACGCTGGCCATGGAGGTGCTGCCGTTGCTGGAAAGGACCTCCGATACCAGGCGGATGGTGTAGGGGAACTCCTCCTCGCTGGGGATGACGGCCTCCAGGGCGCGCTCGGCCAGGGCGCCGTGGCCGATCTCGCGGCGGCTGGGACCCCGGAGGGGACGCGTCTCGCCGGTGGAGAAGGGCGGGAAGTTATAGTGATGGATGAAGCGCTTGGACTCCTCCGGCTCGATGGTGTCCAGCTCCTGTCGCTCCCCCAGGGAGCCCAGGGTGGCGATGGTGAGCACCTGCGTCTCGCCGCGGGTGAACAGGCCGGAACCGTGGGTGCGGGGGAGCAGGCCCACCGCTGCCGAGACCGGTCGCAGCTCGTCGGGCCGCCGCCCATCGGGCCGTAGCCCCTCCTCCAGGATGCGGGTGCGGAACACCCGCCGCACCTCCTCCTCGAAGGCCCTCAGCAGCTGGTCCTGGGGATAGCTCTCGCTAAGGGCGGCCAGCAGCTCCTGACGGCGCTGGTCCAGCAGGGCCTGTCGCTCTTCCTTGGCGGCGGCCAGCAGGTCCCATTGCTGGGCGCGGACGAACTCGCGCACCGCCTGGACCACCTCCGGCTCCAGGGCCGGCGGCTCCCAGGCGATCTTGGGCCGCCCCAGAGTGACGGCCATCTCGTCCTGGAGGGCAATGACCTCCTGGTTGACGACGTGGGCATGGCGGATGGCCTCCAGCATCAGGTCCTCGGGGATCTCGGAGGCCCCCGCCTCCACCATCACCACCGCCTGGCGGGTGCTGGCCACCACCAGGTCCAGCCGGCTGTCCTTGCGCTGGGCGAAGGTGGGATTGACCACGAACTGGCCGTCGATGTAGCCGATGCGCGTCGCCCCCACCGGCCCTTCGAAGGGGATGTCGGAGATGGTCAGGGCAGCCGAGGCGCCGATGATGGCCAGGATATCGTGGTCGTTCTCCTGGTCGGCCGAGAGGGCGGTGACGATGATCTGCACATCGTGGCGGAAGCCCTTGGGGAACAGGGGCCGCAGGGGGCGGTCGGTGAGGCGGGCGGTGAGGATGGCGGAGGTGGACGGACGGCCCTCCCGACGGAACCAGCTACCGGGTATCTTGCCGGCGGCGTAGAGCCGCTCCTCGAAGTCCACCGTGAGGGGTAGGAAGTCGACCCCCTCTCGTGGCTTGCTCATGCAGGCCGTCACCAGCACCACCGTATCGCCGTAGCGGACGGTGACCGCCCCGTTGGCCTGTCTGGCCAGGAGGCCGCACTCGATGGTGAGCTGTCTGCCGCCGATCTCGCGCTGGAAGGTATACACGGCGTTCTCCATTCCCTTCTACCCCATTCCTGCTGTTGGGTTGTTGCCCTGCGGCCCTTTGTCCCAGAGCGAGGACGCGTCCTCCATCATGGTCCCGCCTGACGGCCAGCCCGTGGCCCTTGTCTCGGCCCTACAGTTTCCCCTCCCTGCGGCCAGGCCTGGTGGGGGGACGAAGCCCATGGCCATCCTTTGTGCGGTGGAGGTGCCGGAGCGAGATCCCGGGCTTGACCTTCGTCCGCTTCTTCTCGGCAGTCCCGATGCTACTTCCGCAGCCCCAGAGAAGCGATGATCCGCCTGTAGGCGTCGGGGTCCTCCCGCTGCAGGTAACGCAGCAGCCGCCGCCTCCTACCGACCATCATCATCAGCCCGCGGCGGGAGTGGTGGTCCTTACGGTGCTGCCGCAGGTGCTCCGTGAGGCGGCGTATCCTCTCGCTGAGGATGGCTATCTGGACCTCGGGAGACCCCGTGTCCCGCTCGTGAACCCTGTAGGCCTCGATGAGGGCTGCCTTCTCTCTCTTGGTGAGCATGTGGGGCCTTTGCGCCCTCCACTCTTCGTCCTGGCGCCCAGTATAGCACCGCCCCCGACGGCGGGCAACGCCCGCTGCTGGTAGGCGCTTCGGCCCGGGGCTATACTCTTTAACGATGTCAGGGCCGCCATCGTCGCCGTATCGTCATGCGCATCGCCATCGTCACCGACAGCTCCGCCTGTCTGCCCCCGGAGCTGGTGCAGCGGTATGGGCTGACCGTGGTCCCCCACCGCCTGCACCTGGACGGCCAGACCTTTGAGGACGGGGCCCTAAGCCCGGCTGAGTTCTACTCGCTCCTGGCGCGCACGCGCGGGCGGGCCACCACCAGCTCGCCGTCGCCGGGGGCCTTCCTGGCGGCCTTTCGCCGAGCCTGCGAGGGCAAGGAAGGGGTCCTCTGCCTCACCCTATCGTCCCGTTACTCGGCCACCTTCAGCGCGGCTGAGAATGCCGCCCGACAGCTTCGTGAGGAACGGCCGCAGGTGGCCGTGGAGGTGGTGGACAGCCGTTGCCTGGCCATGGCCTATGGCTTCGTGGTGCTGGCAGCCGCCCGGGCGGCCGAGAACGGGGCCTCCTTGGCCGAGGCTGTGCGGGCCGCCCAGGCAGCGGCCGGCCGGGCCTCTCTCATCGGCGTGGTGGACACGCTGCGCTACCTGGCCATGAGTGGCAGGGTGCCCTGGATCGCCCACTGGGCCACCTCGGTGCTGCAGATCAAGCCCATCCTCACCGCTGACGGCGACGAGGTCCGGCTGGCCGAGCGGGTGCGGACCCGTCGTCGTGCCCTGGAGAGGCTGGTGGCCATCTTCCGCCAGCGGCTGCGGCCGGGACTGCCCCTGCAGGTGGCGGTGATGCACGCCGCCGCCGCTGAGGACGCCCAAGACCTGGCCCAGCGGCTGGACGAGTTCCGGCCCGAGGAGCTGCTCCTGACCGAGTTCACCCCGGTGATGGGCGTCCACGTGGGGCCGGGCTTCGTGGGTATCGCATACTACCAGCGGGACGGGGAGGGCACAGGCGGCGCCGAGGATGTGGCCCGCGTCCTGGAGGCCCTTTCCCCCCTGCCCCCGCCCTCGGAGCCACCAGCCCTGGTGGTGCTGGTGGGGCTCCCCGGAAGCGGCAAGAGCACTTTCGCCCGTCGCCTACAGGAGCGGGCCCCCCTGGCGGTGCTGGAGAGCGACCGCTTCCGCAAGCTGCTGTTCGGTCGGCCCACCTACTCGCCGGAAGAGAGTCGGCGCCTGTTCCGGGCCCTTCATGCCGCCATCGATTCGCTGCTGGGGCGTCGCATCTCCTGCCTGCTGGACGCTACCAACCTGAGGGAGGAGCACCGGCGTCCCCTCTACGAGATGGCCGAGCGCCACGGCGCGAGGTTGGTCCTGGTCCAGATGGAAGCGCCGGCAGAGGTAGTGCGCTCCCGGCTGGAGCGGCGTCGCCGCGCAGCCACCCCCGGGGACTGGTCCGATGCCGGGCCGGAGGTCTACGAGCGCATGCGGGAGGCGATGGAGCCCATCAGCCGCCCCCATCTGCGGGTCGACTCCACCGCCGATACGGGGCAGGCAGTAGAAGAGGTGCTGAGGGCCATGGGCCGCTGGTAGGCGTCCCGGCCTGCCGGTGGTAAACTTGGCGGCGGTGGGGGCCTATGGCAGTCGTCCGTCACCGGTTCAGCGTGGAGGACTATCACCGCATGGCCCAGGCGGGCATCCTGGGCGAGGACGACCGCGTCGAGCTCATCGACGGTGAGGTCGTGCACATGGCGCCCATGGGTTCCCGGCATGGGGCCCAGGTCCGGCGCCTGCAGCGCCGCCTGGAGCGCGCCCTGGAAGACCGCGCCTCCGTGTCGGTTCAGTCTCCTCTTCGACTGGGTGAGTTCTCGGAGCCGGAGCCTGACCTGGCCCTCCTCCGGCCGAGGGAGGACGACTACGCCTCTGCCCATCCTGGGGCCGGAGATGTGCTGCTGGTCATCGAGGTAGGCGACACGTCGGCCGATTACGACCGGCAGGTGAAGGTGCCGCTGTATGCCCGCCACGGGGTCCCGGAGGTGTGGCTCATCGACCTGGAGAGGGGGCAGGTGGAGGTCTACCGTGGGCCGCAGGGCGAGGGCTACGCCGAGGTGCTGACGCTGGGGCCGGACGGCTCCCTGGTGCCCTCTGCATTCCCGGACCTCTCGCTCCCTCTGCGCGAGCTGCTGGTGCCCTGACGCCTTCCTTCCGTGCCCCCGTCTCCCCTGCTAAACTGGAGTGAGTTCGGAGACCCCATGTCCGTCCGGCCTTGGCGTCCCGTCATCGTGGTGCGGGCACAGGTGGACCCTGATGCCCTGCCGCGGTTTCACCGCTGGTATAAGCGGGTGCACCTGCCTCGCGTCCTCGCTATACCGGGTATCGTGCGCGCCTACCGGGCCGACTGCCACCGTCGTGGGGTCAACTGGGCTGCCATCTATGAGCTGAGGGACGAGGCGGCCATCGGCGAGGCCTTTCAGAGCCAACAGGCCCAGGCGGTGCGCCAGGACTGGGAGCCCTGGCTGGAGACCCATGTGCACGAGGTGAGCGTGGAGGTCTACGCCGGCCTCCCCCCCATCCTCACCTACCACCTCTGGAACTAGCCCGCCGCCTCCAGCACCATCTGCGTCTGGACCACCAGCGCCACCAGCCTGCCGTCCTCTGTCGTCACCCGTGTCTGCCAGACCATGGTGCGGCGGCCCCGGTGCAGGGGCGTGCACTCGCCCAGCAGGCGGGAGCCGCTGCGGGCTGGGACGAAGAAGTTGGTCTTGGACTCGATGGTGGTAGTGGTGGCCCCCGCCGGCAGGTTGAGGACGGTGGCCGCCGCCCCCAGGGTATCGGCGAAGGCCATGATGGCGCCGCCGTGGGCGGTGCCGGGCACCGTGCACAGGTCCTCACGGACGGTCATCTCCGCCCGCACCGTCTCCGGCGACGCTTCCAGGAACCGTATCCCCAGCAGGTCGGGGAAGAGGCCCTGGATGGCCTGTTGGAGGCGTTGGGTAGCGTCCGTCGCTCCCCCTAGCGGCCCTTGTACTGTGGCTTGCGCTTCTGGGCGAAGGCCAGCGGCCCCTCGCGGGCATCCTCGCTACGGAACACCTCGCCGGCCAGCTGCGATTCCAGGGCCAGCCCGTCCTCCAGGGACATCTCTCGGCCACGTAGGGCGGCCTGCTTGATGGCCCGCACCGCCAGGGGGCCGCACTCCAGGATCTTCTCCGCCACCTCCTGGGCGGTGGGCATGAGCTGCTCTTTGGGCACCACCCGCGAGACGAGGCCCGCCCGCAGGGCCCACTGGGCGTCGAAGCGCTCGCCGGTCAACAGGAGCTCCATGGCATAGGCCAGGGGGATAGCCCGGGTGAGTCGCTGGGTGCCTCCGGCAGCGGGAATGATGGCCCGCTTGGGCTCCGGCAGCCCGAAAGTGGCGTGCTCGGCAGCGATGCGGATGTCGCAGCACAGGGCCAGTTCCAGCCCACCGGCCAGGCAGTAGCCGTTGATGGCTGCTATGATGGGCTTCCAGCACTCGAAGCCGCGGGTGATGCCGGCAAAGGGCACGTTGTAGGACTGGCCGCCGCGGCCAGCGAAGGCCTCGGCCATGGCCACCAGGTCGGCGCCAGCGCAGAAGGCCACATCGCCGGCGCCGGTGACGATGGCCACCCAGACCTCCGGGTCGTCCTTGAAGTCGTGAAAGGCGTCGTAGAGCTCCTTGCTGGTCAGGGGGTCGATAGCATTGCGGCGGTCGGGCCGGTTGATGGTGATGTAGGCCAGCCGCCCCTTCTTCTCGTAGATAATGTTCTGGAAATCGGCCATGTCTTACCTCCCGTGCGGTCTGCGCTTGGGCCATGCCCCGTGGGGTGGCGGGAACAGCCCTTGGCGGCCCCGCCTCCCTGCGGCGCCATCCATATTAGCACGAACGGACCCAGGCGCCAGGGCTGCTGCCAGCGCCTTGTGCCGCGGGCAGCCTTGGGATACCATGGTGGCGACCTCCGAGGCGTGACCGTCCATGTCCCGAAGCCTCAACGTGGCCATCGTCGGCGCCACCGGCCTGGTGGGCCGCGAGCTGCTGCGGGTGATGGAGGAGCGGGGCTTCCCCGTGGACGGCCTGCGCCTCCTGGCCTCCTCCCGCTCGGCCGGCACGACCGTCCGCTTTCGCGGCCAGGAGTACACGGTCCAGGAGACGACGGCCGAGTCCTTCGCCGGGGCTGACCTGGTCTTCATCTCCGTCTCCAGCGAGGTGTCGCGGCGGCTGGTGCCGCTGGCCGTCCAAGCGGGGGCGGTGGTCATCGACGACTCCAAGGCCTGGCGCCTGGAGCCCCATGTGCCCCTGGTGGTTCCGGAGGTGAATGCCGATGCCCTGGCAGGGCACCGGGGCATCATCGCCACGCCCAATTGCGAGGTGGTGCCCCTGGTCCTGTGCCTGTGGCCCCTGCACCGGCGTAACCCCGTGCGCCGGGTCATCGTGGACACCTACCAGTCGGTGTCGGGCACGGGCTGGGCGGCGGTGGAGGAGCTGAAGGAGCAGGCCCGGGCCGCCCTGGAAGGGCGTGAGTCGCCACCCAGGGTCTATCCCCACCCCATCGCCTTCAACGTCATCCCCCAGGTGGAGCCCTTTGGCGAGGACGGCTACACGCGGGAGGAGTCCACCATCGTCCACGAGACCCGCAAGGTCATGGGCGAGCCGGGGCTGGCCATCTCGGCCACCTGCGTGCGGGTGCCGGTGATGGTGGGCCACAGCCTGGCGGTGCACGTCGAGTTCGAGCGGCCCTTCGACCCTGGCGAGGCCCGGGAGTTGCTGCGCCAGGCCCCCGGCGTGCGGGTCCTGGACGACCCCGCGGCCAGCGTCTACCCGACCCCCCTGCAGGCGGCCGGCGGCGACCAGTGCCTGGTGGGCCGCATCCGTCAGGACTCGTCCTGCCAGAGCGGGCTGGCCCTGTGGGTCTCGTGCGATAACCTGCGCAAGGGCGCGGCCCTCAATCTGGTCCAGATCGCGGAGGAACTCCTCTCCCGTAACCTGATATAGCCCAGAGGGAGGTGGGGACATGGAGCTCGGAAGGTTGCTCACGGCCATGGTCACCCCCATGGACGACGAGGGGCGGGTGGACTATGGCCAGGCCCGCCGTCTGGCCCAGGCCCTCATGGACTCTGGCTCCGACGGGGTGGTGGTGGCCGGTACGACCGGCGAGGCGCCCACCCTCTCCCATGAGGAGAGGGTGAGGCTCGTGCGGGAGGTCAAGGAGGCCTTGGCCGGACGCGGGGCCGTCATCGCCGGCACCGGCACCTACCGCACCGAGGAGAGCATCGAGCTGTCACGGGAGGCGGAACGGGCGGGCGCCGATGGCCTCCTGCTCGTTACTCCCTACTATCATCGTCCCACCCAGGAGGGGCTCTACCGCCACTTCCGCGCCATCGCCGAGGCGGTCTCGGTTCCCTGCATCCTCTACAACGTCCCGGGACGGACAGGGGTCAACATGACGGCCGAAACGGCCCTGCGCCTGGCCCAGGTGCCCAACATCGTGGGCGTGAAGGAGGCATCGGGCGACCTGGGACAGGCGGCCCGCATCATCGAGGGGGCGCCTCCTGGGTTCCGCGTCTGGAGCGGCGACGACGCCTTCACCCTGCCCCTGCTGGCCATCGGCGGCTACGGGGTGGTGGCCGTCGTTTCCCACTTGGCGGGGCTCCAGTTCAAGCGCATGATCGAGGCCTTCCTGGCTGGAGCGGTGGAGGAGGCGGCCCGGCTGCACCGTCGCCTTCTGCCCCTCATGCAGACCTTGATGACGGCTGCCCCCAACCCCATACCTGTCAAGTACGCCCTCAACCAGGTGGGGTTCCGAGTGGGTCGGCCGCGGCTGCCCCTGACGGAGCCCGACGAGGACGCTGCCCGCCGCATCATGGCCGAGGTGGCCAAGGTCCCCCTGGACCTGAAGGTCCCCGTCTGAGCAGCGGCTGGTGGCCCGTCGCCCTTCAGTTGCCGGCAGCCCGCTGGGCCTGGAACCGTTGCCAGCGGCGCCTCAGCACCGACTGTCCCCAGCGGTAGCCCAAGGCGTCGCCCACGCTGTTGGCCAGGTTGGCGAAAAAGACGTAGCTGAAGGCAAGCACCAGGAACATGGCCAACACCGTCCACCAATGGACGTCGGCCAGGGCGATGGGCATCAGGCTCATGACGATGCCCAGCAGCAGCCCGCCATAGGCCATGCCCCGCACGACCAGGGCCTCCCGGAAGCGTTGGGCGCGGAACATCTCCAGCACCTCGCGGGGGATACGCTGCACCGGCGGCACGTCGCGGATGGCAGCCCCGCAGTTGGGGCACCGGAGCTGCCCTCGCTCCAGCGGGTGGTAGCAGTGGCCACAGAACAGGCCGGCGTTGGGCGCCTGCCCCGATAGCACCAGGTCCAGCAGGCGCTGCAACCGTGGCGAGAAGGGCGGACCGTCCTTTGCTGGAGCGCCGGTCATGGCCCTGCCAGGCACCAGTCTAGGCCCGCCGCACGCCTATGGCTAGACGGGCTGCAGCGAGAAGGAGTGGTCGGCCATCAGGGCTGCCGCGAAGACGATGCCCAGGGACGCCAGCAGTATCACGGCCGAGAGGGCCATGGTGGCCCGGCGCAGGGAGCGGGCCTGGGCATCGTTGCCCCCCCTCTCCATGGCCTGCAGCTGTCGCGGCCCTACCACGAAGGAGTGGAGGGCCGTCAGGGCCAGGGCAAGGGCCAGCAGGCCCATCTTGGCGGTAAAGATCCAGGCGTAGCGGCGGCCCGGGTCCAGCAGGTCGTCTATCTCGTCCATGCGCTGGAAGAGGTTGCTGAGGCCGCTCAGCACCAGTACCACTATGGCCGCCCCACCCAACCAGCCGAAGCGACTGGTCAGGACGCGCAGGACGCGGACTCGCGCTCCCGGCTCCAGGGCGCGCAGGGCGGGAATGACGAGGAACAGGAAGAACTGGGGCCCGATGAAGGCCGTCGCTGCCACGATGTGGATCCAGAAGCTGATGCTCTCGGTCATGGGGCCAGCACGTCGCGCAGGACGATAGCTTGCTCCCGCTCCGGCCCCACCGACACCAGGGAGATGGGGACCCCCAACAGCTCCTCCACGCGTCGGACATAGGCCTGGGCGCGGGGCGGCAGGTCGGCGAAGCGGCGCACCCCCGAGGTGTCCTCCTCCCAGCCCGGCAGCTCCTCATACACCGGCTGGGCACGCCACAGGGCGGCCGTGCTGGCGGGGAAGGTGTCGGTGACGTGGCCGTCCAGTCGGTAGGCCACGCAGATGTTGATGGTGGGGAACCGGTCCAGCACGTCCAGCCGCGTGAGGGCCACCGTCGTCAGCCCGTTGGCCCGCGCCGTGTAGCGGGAGGCCACCGCATCGAACCAGCCGCAGCGTCGCGGGCGGCCGGTGGTGGCGCCGTATTCGGGACGCGGCCCCGACTCCCGCAGCATGGTGCCCCGCTCGTCCAGCAGCTCGGTGGGCATGGGGCCGTTGCCGACGCGCGTCATGTAGGACTTGTAGACCCCCACCACGGCCCCGATCTGGGTAGGGCCGATGCCCATGCCGATGCAGGCCCCTCCGGCCAGGGAGGACGGCACCGAGGAGGTGACGTATTCGTAGGTCCCCAGGTCCAGGTCCAACAGGGAGCCCTGGGCACCCTCCAGCAACACCGTCAGGCCCCGGGACAGGGCGTCCTGGACCAGGGCGGCGGTGTCGGCCACGAAGGGGCGCAGGCGGGCGCCATACTCGGCATACTCGCTCCAGACCTGCTCCAGGTCCAGGGGTTCGGCCTCGAAGAGCTTCGTGAGGAGGGCGTTCTTGATAGGCAGGACGGCGGCCAGCCGCTCCCGTAACGCCTCGGGGTCCACCAGGTCCACCATGCGGATGCCCATGCGCCCCACCTTGTCGACGAAGGTGGGGCCGACGCCGCGGCCGGTGGTGCCGATGGCCCCCCTGCCCCGCATTCGCTCCTCCAGCCGGTCCAGGAGCACGTGCCAGGGCATGGTGACGTGGGCGCGGTCGCTGACGAACAGCCGCCCCCGCACGGGCACCCCTCGCTCCTCCAGGGAGGAGACCTCCTCCAGTAGGACCTTGGGGTCCACGGCCACGCCGTTACCGATGAGGCAGAGCTTGTCCGGGTAGAAGATGCCGGCCGGCACCAGGTGGAGGCGGAACTCCCCCAGCTCGTTGACGATGGTGTGGCCGGCGTTGCTGCCGGCGGAGTAACGGGCCACCACCTGGGCCCGCTGGGCCAGCAGGTCTACCACCCGGCCCTTGCCCTCATCGCCCCATTGGCCCCCGATGACCACCACGGCCGGCATAGGCTTCCCTCCCGCACCATGCGCTGCCTTCCTGAAGGCCGCAGTAAGTGTAAAAAGGGGGGGCCTAAGGGTCAAGGGCGGCACGCCCATCCGCTTCTACTTGACCGGCGGGGGGTTGCGAGTTAATATCGTAAGGGGTGGAGGATTGGGAGATTTTGGACAGCAAAAAATTATCTAACTGTGGAGGTCTGAAATGGCGTATGTCATCTGTGAGCCCTGCATCGACGTGATGGACAAGTCCTGCGTCGAGGTCTGTCCGGTCGACTGCATCCACTACGAGGAGGGGGTGGACCGCAAGCTCTACATCGACCCTGACGAGTGCATCGATTGCGGCGCCTGCGAGCCCGTCTGCCCCGTTACCGCCATCTTTGCCGAGGACGACGTGCCCGACCAGTGGAAGGAGTACATCGAGCTGGACGCCAAGTGGTACAAGGACCCCGACGCTGTCCGTGCCCGCATCAACGAGCTGAAGCCCGCCTAGGCGGCACCCTTCAGCTCCGGCCGACGGTGAGGCCCTGGCTATCCGTGGGTGGAGGCCAGGGCCTCTAGCGTCTGGGCGAAGAGGGAGGCCGTTTCCGGGTCACGGTCGCACAGCCTCACACGGGCGATGGGCGACTCCGGGTGGGAGTCCAAATAGTCCTGGACGGCCCTGACTATGGCCCGCACCCCCGCCTCTTTGGGGAAGCCGAAGATCCCGGTGGAGATGGCCGGCAGGGCCACGCTTTTGGCAGCCACCTCATCGGCCCTCTGCAGGGCGCTGTGGACGGCGCGGGCCAGCAGCGCCTCCTCGTGGCCCATGCCCCAGCGGGGACCCACGGCGTGGACCACGTAGCGGGCCTTGAGGCGGCCAGCACCGGTGATGGCGGCGCCGCCGGTGGGCACCGGGCCGTGCTGCCTGACCCAACGGTCACTCTCCTCCTGTATCTCGCGGCCACCGCGACGGACGATGGCCCCGGCCACGCCGCCACCGTGGGATAGGCGCTCGTTGGCGGCGTTGACGATGACGTCCGTCTTCTCCTGGGTGATGTCGCCCTGGACGGCCTCCAGCACCCGCCCGTCAGGCCGACGGTAGGAAGCGAGCACCCTGGCCCCAGCGCTCACAGGTCCCCCAACCTCTCCCTCAGGGCCTGGACCAGGTTGGCGATGGGCACCCTCACCTGGGCCATGGTGTCCCGGTCGCGGATGGTCACCGCCTCGTCCTGCAGCGTCTCGAAGTCGATGGTGACGCAGCATGGGGTGCCGATCTCGTCCTGGCGACGGTAGCGACGGCCGATGCTCTGGGCATCGTCGTACTGGGTCATGAAATGGGGCCGCAGCAGGTCCCAGACCCTCCTGGCCACGGGCACCAGGTCCTCGTGCCGGGAGAGGGGCAGCACGGCCACCTTGATGGGGGCCAGGGCCGGATGGAGGCGTAGGACCGCCCGCGTCTCCCCTCGCACCTCCTCCTCGTCGTAGGCGTCCATCATGAAGGCCATGAAGCAACGGTCCACGCCCGCTGAGGGCTCGATGACGTAAGGGATGATGTGCTGGTTGGTCTCGTCGTCGAAGTAGGTCAGTTGACGGCCTGAGAACTCCGAGTGGCGCCGCAGGTCGAAGTCGGTGCGGTTGGCGATGCCCTCCAGCTCCGACCAGCCCATGGGGAAGAGGTACTCGATCTCGTAGGTGTCCTTGGCATAGTGGGCCAGCTCGTCGGGCTCCAAGCGCCGCACCCGCAGGTTCTCCTCCCGGAGGCCGTAGCGGCGGTACCAGTTGTAGCGCTCCTCCACCCAGTGGCGGTGCCAGTCCTCGTCGGTGCCCGGGCGGACGAAGAACTCGATCTCCATCTGTTCGAACTCGCGGTCGCGGAAGATGAAGTTGCCCGGGGTGACCTCGTTGCGGAAGGCCTTGCCGATCTGGGCGATGCCGAAAGGGAGCTTCTTCCGCGCAGTGGTGAGGACGTTGTCGAAGTTGACGAAGATGCCCTGGGCCGTTTCCGGCCGCAGGTAGGCGGTGGCCCGGTCCAGCTCGTCTTTCAGGTCGCGGATGCGGGCCGAGGCCCGCTCCCAGTCCTCTCCCTGCAGCTCGGCGATGGCGCGCGTGAACTCGGCCTCCACGTCTATGGGCCCCACGTAGGTCCGGAACATCAGGTTGAACATGCGGGGCGCGGTCAGCTCACCGCCGCACTCGGGACAGCGGGTGGGGTAGCTGCCGGGGGTGTGGCCGTGGGCGGCCTCCGGCTCCGGGTGCTCCTTGGCCAGCTCGTCGGCCCGAAAGCGGCGCTTGCAGGACTTGCAGTCCACCATGGGGTCGGCGAAGGTCTCCACGTGGCCGCTGGCCACCCAGACCTTGGGGTTCATGACGATGGCGGCGTCCAGGCCCACCACGTCGGGGCGTTCCTGGACGACGGCCTTCCACCAGGCGCGCTTGATGTTGTTCTTCAGCTCCACGCCCAGGGGGCCGTAGTCCCAGAAGCCGCCGATGCCGCCGTAGATCTCGCTCCCCTGGAAGACGAAACCGCGGCGCTTGCAGAGGGATACGAACTTCTCCATGCTCAGCTTGGGGGCCATGCCTCGTCCTCACCTCTCCGGGGCCATCGCCCCTCCTCTTGCTGCAAGGTATCAGGGGCCGGGGGCCTAAGTCAAAGCCGTCGGGGACGGCTGTGGGCCCTCGCGGGAGGGGACGGGGCCGGAGCCCCCGTCGCGGCCTGGCGCTCTTAGCCAGCGTGGGGGCCACACGTCCTGGCACCCCCACCAGGGCTATGCGGGGCCCTGCCCTCGGGGCAGGAGGGGGCGTGGAGTGCTCGGGCGTTCGCCTGGGGGCAGCCCTGGGTCGCGGCCCTAGCCCGGGGGCGGTCCCTGCCTACTCCCCCGTCATCAGGCCCGGGCGGCCGGCACCGGGTTAAAGGCGAAGCCCTCGTATCCTTTGGCGGCCACGTCGTCGCAGATCTGGCGGTAGTTGTTGAAGCCACCGCAATAGGGGTAGACCAGCCGTGGCTTCCCGGGGATGTTGGTCCCCGTCCACCAGGAGTTGGTCTCCGCGATGAGCGTGGCCGATGCCACCTGGTTGTGGTGGGCCACCCAGCGCTCCTCCGCCTCGGGGAGCGCCTCGATGCAGTCCAGCTGCCGGTCCCGCATGTAGCGGATACAGTCGGCGATCCACTCCACGTGCTGTTCGATGGCCACCGGCATGTTGGTCAACACCGACGGGCTCTGGGGCCCGGTGATGATGAACATGTTGGGGAACCCGCTGGTGGCGAGGCCAAGATACGTCCGCGGCCCATCGGCCCACTTGCTGCGTAGCGACTGCCCGCCCCGACCGCGAATGTCAATGGCGAACAGGGCGCCCGTCATGGCGTCGAACCCGGTGGCGAATATGATGCAGTCCACCTCGTACTCGGCTTCCGTCGTCCGCACCCCGTTGGGGGTTATCTCGACGATGGGCGACCTGCGCACGTCGACCAGCGTTACGTTGTCGCGGTTGAAGGCCTCGTAGTAGCCGTGCTCTAGGGGCGGCCTTCGGCTGGCAAAGGGGTGGTCCTTAGGACAGAGGGCCTCCGCCACCTGGGGGTCTTTCACGATCTCGCGGATCTTGGAGCGGATGAACTCGCAGGCGGTCTCGTTGGCCTCCCGGTTGATAATCAAGTCGTTGAAGGCCTGGGTGAAGGACAGTCCCCCTCTTGCCCACCGCTCCTCGAACACCCTCTGCCTCTCCTCAGGGGGCACCGATAGCGCCGAGGTGGTGGCGGGCTCCCAGGGGAACCCACCCCATGACTGCCGCGCCTTGTCCCATATCTGCTTGTAGTTGGCCTTCAGCTCGCGGACGTAGTCCGGGTCCAGGGGGCGGTTGCGTCCCGGTATGTTGTAGTTGGGCGTGCGCTGGAACACATAAACATGCTGCGCCTGCTGGGCCACCTCGGGGACCACCTGGACTCCTGTGGCGCCCGTGCCGATGACCGCCACCCGCTGCCCTGTGAAGTCCACCGGCTCGTGGGGCCAGCGCCCCGTGTGGTACCACTTGCCCCGGAAGCTCTCGAGCCCCTTGAACTGGGGGATGTTGGCCATCGAGAGACAGCCGACGGCGGTGATAAAGAACCTAGCGGTGACGGAGTCGCCGCGGTCGGTGGCGATCTGCCACAGGTTGCGGTCCTCGTCGAACACGGCCGCCACGACTCGCGTGGAGAACTGGATGTCGCGCCGCAGGTCGAACTTGTCGGCTATATACTGGAGGTAACGGAGGATCTCCGGCTGCGCGGCGTAGCGCTCGCTCCAGGTCCACTCCTGCAGCTGCTCCTCGGAGAAGTGGTCGGGGAACATGTAGTAGACGCTTTCCGAGTCGCAGCGGGCGCCCGGGTAGCGGTTCCAGTACCAGGTGCCGCCCACGTCCTCGCCTGCCTCGTACACCCTCACGGCCAGCTGTAGCTGCCGCAGGCGGTGGAGCATGTATAGGCCCGAGAACCCTGCCCCCACTACCACGGCGTCGAAATGAGCCTGAGCCGGTGCCGCCATCGCTCGCCGTCCTCCTAGCCCCAGTTTTTCCTTGATTTAAGGGCAACTTCATGCCCGTTGTCAAGGGAGGCTGGGACTGACCCTTGTGGGGCCTCGCAGGACACCGTCCTGTGGTGGGTCGCCATCGTCCGCCACGTCCGACGGCACAGGGGCTGTGGCCAGGTTGGGACCGCGGCGCTAGACTAGTGCTGACCGTCCTTTCCACAGGAGGGGCGTGGCATGGAACCTGGGACCTACCGCGGCTTTGAGGTGACCCTGCACGACCCCGGCATCGCCCTGGTGACGTTCAACCAGCCCGACCGCCTCAACGGCATGACCCAGGCCACCAAGCGCGACCTGGTGGAGCTGCTAGCCCAGGCCCAGATGGACGATGGCGTGCGGGTGGTGGTATTCACCGGGACGGGGCGGGCCTTCTCGGCCGGCGACGACATCACGGGCCGCCGGGTGGCCTACGAAGGGGCGCGGGCGTTGGCGCCCGAGATCCCTGGGGGGCATCGCCACCCCCTGGGCACCTACGACGCCTTGCGGGCCATCTCCCAGCAGCTGAACCTGGCGGTCCGCCAGCTGAGCAAGGTGACCATCGCCGCCATCAACGGCGTTGCCATCCAGTCTGGCCTGTCCCTGGCCCTGGCCTGCGACTTTCGCATCGCCTCCCGGGAGGCCCGTCTGGGCAGTGGCACCCTGCGCTTCGGCCTGATGCCCGATGAAGGTGGCCACTTCCTGCTGGTGCAGCTCCTGGGGGTGGCGAGGGCCATGGACTTCCTGCTGCGGAACCGCATCGTCTCTGCCCAGGAGGCGCTGGCGCTGGGCCTGGTCCATGAGGTGGTGGAGCCGGAGGAGCTGTTGGGGCGGGCGCTGGACCTGGCGCGGGAGCTGGCCCAGGGCCCGCAGCTGGCCATGCGCCTTCTGAAGCGGGCCATCTACAACGCCGCTGAGGTGGGGATGCTCCAGGCCTTCGACGACATCGCCGCCCGCACCGCCATCAGCGACCACCACCCTGACGCCCGGGAGGGGGTGGCGGCCTTTCGCGAGAAGCGGTCGCCCCGCTTCAACCGCTGGCTGGAGGAGGGCGGGAGGTAGGGCCATGGCCCAGGGCAAGCTCATGTCCTTGGAGGAGGCGGTGGACCGTTTCGTGGCCGACGGCGACGTCGTCTATGCCGGCTATCTCTGCGTGCCCTTTGCCCTCACCCACGAGATCGTGCGCCAGGGCAAGCGCGACCTGGAGCTGGTGGGGGCGTCGGTGGTCTGGCCCACCACCGAGCTGGTGCTGGCCGGGTGCTGCCGGCGCGTCCGCAGTGGCTATATCGGTGGGCCCCTGCGCTGCCGGGACATCGAGGAGATGATGGCCAGGGGCGAGCTGGAGTTCGAGGACTACAGCAACCAGGGGCTGGCCCTCATGCTCATGGCCGGTGCCCTGGGCATCCCCTTCGTCCCCACCCGCAGCTTCCTGGGCACCGACTACCTGGACCGGGCCGAGGAGCACCCCGGCCGCATTCCTGGCTACAGGCGCCTCCACGTGATGGAGTCGCCCTTCGATGGGCAGCGGGTGGTGCTGCTGCCAGCCCTGCGGCCGGACGTGGTCATAATGCATGCCCAGAGGGCCGATGAGGAGGGGAACGTCCAGATGTGGGGCCACCTGGGCGATGCCCGGTGGGGCCTCTGGGCCGGGCGCAAGATCGTGGTCACGGTGGAGGAGGTGGTGCCCACGGAGGTGGTCCGTTCCGACCCGAGCCGCACGGTCGTGCCGGGGGCCATCGTCAGCGCCGTGGTCCACTGCCCCTATGGCGCCCATCCGGGCGGCATCGCCGGTTACTACGACTTCGACTACGCCTTCTTGGGCCGGGTGCTGGGGCCGGCCCTGGCCTCGCGGGAGGCCTTCGCCCGCTTCCGGCAGGAGTGGATAGAGCCTGGGGTCTCCGACCGGCAGCGCTACGTGGCCAAGGTGAAGGAGGTCATAGGCGAGGAGGCGTGGCAGGCCATCCACGTGGACCGGCACCTGCGACCACGGGCGACGGTGGACTACGGCTACTCGGCCGCCCTGAACCTGCCGCGGCGAGAGGGGTGGCCATGAGGGAGGACGGCTACAGCCTGGCCGAGCTGATGTGCATCGAGGCGGCCCGCCTCATGCCCGACAAGGGGGTGGTGGTCTTGGGGCTGGGGCTGCCGGTGCTGGCCGGGGCGCTGGCCAAGTGCCTGCACCACCCCGACCTGGTCATCTGCACCGAGGTAGGGGCCATCGACTGGCGGCCCGACCCCAGCACGGTGGCGAGGGCACCCATCGGCATCCACGACCTGGTCCTCAACGATGGCGCCGCCATGGCCACCGACATGGTGGACGTGCTGGCTGCCCTGCTGATGGGCGGAAGGGTGGACCTGGGCACTCTCACCGCTGCCCAGATCGACCGCTACGGCAACCTGAACACGCTGGTCATCGGCGACTACGCCAGCCCCGAGCGTCGCCTGGCGGGCACTGGCGGCAACACCGACATCGCCTGCCTGGCCAAGCGGGTGCTGGTGCTCATGCCCCAGGAGCCGCGGCGCTGGGTGGAGCGGGTGGACTTCCTCACCAGCCCGGGCTACGTGGACGGGCCGGGGGGAAGGCGGCGGGCCGGCCTGGCGCCCCAGGGGCCCAACCTGGTGGTCTCCACCATGGGCGTCTACGGGTTCGATACCCCTGACGGCGGCGAGACGGGCTCCTGCCAGCCGGTGCTGGAGGCCGTCTTCCCGGGCATCGACCCCGAGACGGTCCAGGCCCTGGTGCCCTGGCCCCTCAAGGTGTCTGCCCGCCTGCGACAGGTGGAGCCCCCCACCGCTGAGGAGCTGCTCATGCTGCGGCGCCTGGACCCCTTCCGCCACTACCTGGCACCGGGGCGCTACTGAAGGGGCGCCGGGGACCGGCCCTCGCCCGTCAGCACGTAGATGGAGCCTGGGATGACGGGCGCCAACCCCTCCCGGCCGCGGGGACAGCGGCAGCCAGAGTAGACGAACACGTAGTCGACCTCATACCGCTGGGCCAGCTCGCCGCCGCTGCACCTGCCCTCTCTCAGACAGTCGGACACCCGGGCGAAGGCCCTCTGTCGCTCCAGGAAGGCCGCCCGCCCCAGCCACTCGCTGCCCTGAACCGTCAGCACGCTCTCCAGCCCCGTCAGGGCCGGCAACCACTCGGAGGCCGGATCGCTGGCCCAGGGCAGGCCTGAGACCACCAGCACCCTGGCGTCGGCCGGTGCGTTCTCCCGCAGCCAGGCCATGGCCGCCAGGTCGCCGTCCGACAGACGGTTCAGGGGGCTCAGGGGCGACAGGTGGGCCATGGCCGAGTCTGTAGCGCCCAGCAGGGCCACGGCCGCCAGCACGCCGGCCGGGGCCAACGGCCAGCGTCGCCGCAGGGCCCTTCCCAACCCCTCCGAAGCCCAGGCGCCACCCAGGGCCAGGGGCAGGCAGGCGAGGGTCGCCGCCTTGCGCGGGTCCACCAGGAACAGGAGGGACAACCAGCCCAGGGCGAAGGGACGGCGCCTGAGGGCTAGGCCCAGCACGCCAGCCAGCCCCCACGTTGCCAGCCAGGGCAGCCCAGGCTCACCGTAGAACAGGGGCACGACCATGGGGAGAAAGGTCGCCGCGGGGCCGTAGCGGCTGCCAGCGGCAGCCCCCAGCAGGCTGTCGGCACCGTGGAGGGCCACCGCGGAGGCCCACCAGGGCGCGGCCAGGAGGAAGGCGAGCAGCGAGGAGGCAGCCGCCCTCAGCAGGGCACGCCGCCTCTCCCCGGCACGGCCCAGGGCCAGAGCGAAGAAGGGGGGATGGACCAGCGCCATTAGCCCCATCTCGGGGTGGGTGAGGACCGCCAGGGCGGCCCAAAGGGGCAGGCCGCGCCCGCCCTCACCTCTGGTCGCCCTGACCGCCTGCTGCATGGACAGCACCAGAAAGAGGAGGCCTGGCGAGCGGGTGATGCCCCCGCCTACTATCTCCCAGTTCCAGCTGCGGGGCAGCAGGGCGAAGAAGAGTAACGCTGCCAGCCGCTGCGGCCAGGGGCAGAGCTCCCGCAACAGCAGCCAGGCGGCCCCTATCGTCAGCACGCTGCAGGCCAGGGGCAGGAAGCGGAAAACGTCCAGGAGGCCCCAGGGGCCAAGCCGGTCGGCAGTTACGGCCATGTAGAACCCCAGGGGCGGGTACACAAAGGGGACCTGCAACGCTCCGTATTCCACTGCCCAAGGCAGGCGCGGAAACGAGGAGTCCAGGGCCTGGGCCATCAGGTAAAAGAGGCCCCCATCGCCCACGGGGAAGCCCGACGAGAGGACGTGGGGCAGACGGGTGGCCAGGGCCAGCGAGGCCACAGCCGCCGCTGCCAGCGGCTGCCAGCGGCTCACCTTCCCCAGGGACGGAAGGCGAGAGATGGCTAAGGCAGCGGGTGCGATGCCCACCGGACTCCTGTGGGGGACCACATCCCCACTACCTCAGACCCTCGGCCAGGTAGGACGTTACAGGGGCCGTTGCCCGGCACCACTGACATGCGGCAGGAAAAATAGCGAGCAATGCAGGTCGAGACGGGAAAAAGTTGATGTTCTACGGCCTGTAGTGGACGACATCGCCGCTGTGATGCCGAGACGGCGACCTTCTCCTCTTGCGACGGAGGGCCGCCAGGGGCTAATATCGGCTTAGGTTAGCACTCTCCCCCTGCGAGTGCTAAATGGTAAGCCCAGACCAGATGGTGAAGGGAGGGATGTGCCCATGACTACCAAGGCTGCCAGCAAGATCGTGCCCCTGGCCGACCGCGTGGTGGTGAAGCAGATCAAGCTGGAGGAGGTGCGGGCCAGCGGTCTGGTCATCCCCGACACCGCCCGCGAGAAGCCCCAGGTGGGCGAGGTCATCGCCGTGGGGCCTGGTCGCCTGGACGAGGACGGCAAGCGCATCCCCATGGACCTGAAGGTGGGCGACCGCGTCATATACGCCAAGTATTCCGGCCAGGAGGTGCCCAAGGGCCTCTTCGGCTCCGACGAGGAAGAGTACCTGATCCTCAAGGAGTCCGACATCCTGGCCAAGCTGGAGGACTAGCCCGGCCGGCCACATCTGACCGATAGGAGGGACGGGAGCCATGCCCGCCAAGCAGCTCGTGTTCAGCGAGGAGGCCCGGCGCCGCCTCAAGGAGGGGGTGGACGCCCTGGCCGACGCTGTCAAGGTGACCCTCGGACCCCGTGGCCGCAACGTCGTCCTGGAGAAGAAGTACGGTGCCCCCTCGGTGGTGGACGACGGCGTCAGCGTCGCCAAGGAGATTGAGCTCAAGGACCCCTTCGCTAACCTGGGTGCCCAGCTGGCCAAGGAGGTGGCCACCAAGACCAACGACGTGGCCGGCGATGGCACCACCACCGCCACCGTCCTGGCCCAGGCCCTGGTGCGGGAGGGGCTGCGCAACGTGGCCGCCGGCGCCAACCCCATGGCCCTCAAGCGGGGCATCGAGCGCGGCGTCGAGGCCGTCATCGAGGCCCTGCGGGAGGTGGCCCAGCCCGTAGCTGGCAAGGACCAGATCCGCCACGTGGCCACCATCTCCGGCCACGACCCCGAGATCGGCGAGATCATCGCCGACGTCATGGAGAAGGTGGGCAAGGACGGCGTCATCACCGTCGAGGAGGGCAAGTCCATCCGCACCGAGACCGAGTTCGTGGAGGGGATGCAGCTGGACCGAGGCTACGTCTCCCCTTACTTCGTCACCAACCCTGACCGCATGGAGGCGGTGGTCGAGGAACCCTACATCCTCATCACCGACAAGCGCATCTCCTCGGTGCACGACATCCTGCCCGTGCTGGAGCGGCTGCTCCAGATGGGCAAGAAGGACATCGTCGTCATCTGCGACGACCTGGAGGGCGAGGCCCTGGCCACCCTGGTGGTCAACAAGCTGCGGGGCACCCTCAATGCCCTGGCGGTGAAGGCCCCCTCCTTCGGTGAGCGGCGCAAGGCCATCCTGGAGGACATCGCCATCCTGACGGGCGGCCAGGTGATCAGCGAGGACCTGGGCCGCAAGTTGGAGAATGCCCAGATCTCCGACCTGGGCCGCGCCCGCAAGGTGGTGGCCACTAAGGAGGAGACGGTCATCATCGAGGGCTACGGCTCTGACGAGGCCATTCAGGCCCGCATCAAGCAGATCAAGGCCCAGATCGAGGACGCCGCCAGTGAGTTCGACCGCGAGAAGCTCCAGGAGCGGCTGGCCAAGCTGGCCGGCGGCGTGGCCGTCATCAAGGTCGGTGCCCCCACCGAGGTGGAGCTCAAGGAGAAGAAGCTGCGGGTGGAGGACGCCCTCTCGGCCACCCGCGCCGCTGTGGAGGAGGGCATCGTCCCTGGCGGCGGCGTGGCCCTCCTGCGCTGCCAGAAGGCCCTGGACAAGCTGGAGGGCGAGCTGGAAGGGGACGAGCTGACGGGCGTGCGCATCCTGCGCCGTGCCCTGGAGGAGCCGCTGCGCCAGATCGCCGAGAACGCCGGCCTGGAGGGCTCCATCGTGGTAGAGCGGGTGCGCGCCTCCGAGGACCCCTTCTTCGGCTTCGACGCCGACCGCATGCAGTACTGCAACATGATCGAGGCGGGCATCATTGACCCGGCCAAGGTCACCCGCACCGCTCTGGAGAACGCCTCCTCCATCGCCGCCCTGGTGCTCACCACCGAGACCCTGGTGACGGAGATCCCCGAGCCGCCCAAGACCCAGGAGCCGACCCCGCCCATGGAGTACTGAGGCGCCAGGGGCAGCGAAGGGGGCCGCCTTCTAGGCGGCCCCCTTCCTTTTGGGGCAGGCGCTTGGCGCAGGCGCGGCCCGCCGGGCGCGGGTGCTACCGCCAAGGGCCGCCGCCGTTTTACATTAGTGGGAGCGTATGACCAAAGGACCGCTATGGCTGCTGGCCGTCGCTCTGTTGCTGGTCCTGGCCAGCGCCGGCGACGATGCCGCGGCCGGCAGGGTCGGCCCCCTGCCGTCCACCCTCCAGCTGAGGCTGCAGCAGGAGCGCAGGCCTCCTCCCGGCCCAAGGGAGGGGCGCCTGTCCTACCACCTGGCCCGCCTGGCCGACCTGGACGATGCCCTCGCCCTCTACGCCCTGGACCCCTTGGGCATCGTCTTCGTCCCTCCCGACCTGGGGGCGCTGCTGCGGGCGGGGCTGGCCCGCCGCGACCCCCAGGACCGGGTCCAGGTATTCGTCTACGCCGACGACGTGGGGCAGGCGGCGGCTGCCGTCGAGGCCCTGGGCGGGCTGGTGGAGAGGCAGGACGTCCGGGCGGGCATAGTTCAGGCGTGGGTGCCGGTGCGCCGCCTGCGGGCGCTGGCCTCCCGTCCCGGCGTACGCTTCGTGGACCTGCCCGCTTACCCGCTGGCCAACGTGGGCAGCGTCACCACCCAGGGCGACGACGCCCTGCAGGCCTCGGCCCTGCGGGGGCTCCTGGGGCTGTCTGGAGCAGGGGTGCGGGTGGGCGTCATCTCGGACGGGGTGCGGGGGCTGGCCGAGAGCCAGAACCGGGGCGACCTGCCGGCCGTGAATATCACCGACTGTCGCCTGGGGCCTGGCGACCTGCACACCATCGGCGCCGAAGGGACGGCCATGCTGGAGATCGTCCACGACCTGGCTCCAGGCGCCGAGCTTTGGTTCGGCTACTTCGGCGGTCCCTTGGGCACTGTCCTGGACTTCAATGCCGTGGTGGACTGCCTGGCCCGGCGGGTAGACGTCATCGTCGACGACATCAACTGGTTCAACGCCGGCCCCTATGACGGCAGCAGCGTCGTCTCTAGGCATACGGCTGATGCCCTCAATGACCGTGCCAACCGCCTGCGGGCCTACGTGACGGCCGTGGGGAACCAGGCCACAACCCATTACGAGGAGCGGTTCCGCCCTTGCCCCGGCCCCCAGTCCTTCCACCTCTTCTCGGCCACCGTGTCCACCGTCGACCGCGGTGGCCTGGGCGTCCGCTGCGACAACCCCATATCGGTGCCTGCCGGCAGCACCCTGCGGGTGGTAGTCCAATGGGACGACCCCTGGGGGGCCTCATGCAACGACTACGACGTCTACCTGTTCGAGCACGACTCGCCCCAGCCCCTGGCCGCCAGCCAGAACTTTCAGTCCTGTGCCCAGAACCCCACCGAGTTGTTGGTGTGGCAGAACCTTTCGCCCAACACGGCCACGGTGGACCTGGTGCTGGCGCCCATAGGCCAGCCCCAGCCCCGGACTTTCGACATCTTCTTCTTGGGCGGGACGCCCAACTACTATACGCCCTCCAGCTCGGTGCCCAACCAGGCCGATGCCGCCGGGGGGGTGTTGGCGGTGGGGGCCATCAACTCCTTCGATGAGGGACGCGACCAGATTGCCCCCTACAGCAGCCGCGGGCCCACCAACGACGGCCGCATCAAGCCCGACGTTACGGGCATCGACGGGGTATCGGTGACGGGGTCCGGCGGGTTCACCACCACCTTCCTGGGCACGTCGGCGGCGGCCCCCCATATCGCCGGCGTGCTGGCCCTGCTGCTGGAGTGCCGCCCCTCCCTCAAGGCGGGAGAGCCGGGGGACTCCCCCGAGCGGGACAGGCTGGCCCTGCGCAACGCCCTGCTGCTGCTGGCCGTGGACCTAGGACCGCCGGGCAACGACAACACCTACGGCTCCGGTCGCGCCGATGCCCTGGCTGCCGGGCGCTTCCTGTGCGAGCACGCGGCGGCCCTGTGGGGGGACGTGGACTGCAGCGCCACCCTGGACTCGGCCGATGCCCTGGCCCTGCTGAGGGCCTCCCTCGGTCAGCCGCTGGCCCAGGAGGAGCCGTGTCCCGATGTGGGCCAGAGCGTGGGCGGGCGCCTATGGGGGGACATGGACTGCAACGGCGTCGTCAACTCCGCCGACGCCCGCCTGCTGCTGCGGGCGGTCCTGGGCATGAGCGCGAGCGTTCCCAGCGGCTGCCCGCGGCCAGGCACCCTGATCCCGCTCAGCTAGAGGCCCAGGAGGGGGGCGAACTCCTCTTCGGAGCGGTAGGGGCCCACCACCGCCAGGTGGACCTGCTCCGGCCCCAGCAGCTCCTCGGCCAGCCGCTTAATGTCCTGGGGCTGGACGGCCTCCAGGGAGGAGATGACCTCCTCCGGCGTGCGAACCTGCTTCAGCAACAGCTCTTGGCCCCCCAGCCAGCCCGACAGGTTGCGGGTGTCCTCCAAGCGCAGGAGCAGACGCCCCTTGGCCAGCTCCCGGGCGCGGTGGAGCTCCTCATCGCTGACCCCGTCCTCCCGCAGGCGGGCCAGCTCCTCCAGCACCAGCCTGACCACAAGGGGTGCCCGCTCGGGGTCGGTGCCGGCGTAGACGGCCAGGGACCCGGTATCCAGGAACTGGTTGACGTAGGAGTGGACGTCATAGACCAGCCCCCGGCGCTCCCTCAGCTCCAGAAAGAGTCGACTGCTCATGCCCTCCCCCAGGACTATGGAGAGGAGGCTCAGGACATAGCGGTCGGGGTGCTGCAGGGGCAGGGCGTGGGCGGCCATGGCCAGATGGGCCTGCTCCGTCTCCTTGTAGCGCACCGCGAGACGGGGCCCGCGACCGTTCTGGGCGGGCTGCCAGGGGGCTGGCTCGCCGGCAGCCCAGCGTCCCCCCTTCTCCCAGACCGCATCGACCACCTCCTGGTGCTGGACCGGGCCCGCCACCGCCACCACCATGTTGTTGGGCACGTATTGGCGGCGCAGGTAGGCCAGGGCCTGCTCGCGGCTGATGGCCGAGACGGTCTCCTTGGTGCCTCCCACGTCGCGGCCGAGGGGCTGGCCGGGCCAGAGGATGGAGTCCACCAGCAGGTCCACCAGCTGTGGGGGCGAGTCCTCCACCGCCGCCAGCTCCTCCAGCACCACCTGTCGCTCTTTCTCCACCTCTTCGGGGTCAAAGAGGGGGGTGGACACCAGCTCCAGGAGGAGGTCCAGCACCAGACGGAAGTGGGAATGGGCGGCCTTGGCGTAAAAGACCGTCAGCTCGCGGTCGGTGCCGCCGTTGATGTGGCCGCCGATGGTGTCCACCACTTCGGCGATGTGGCGGGCGGTGGGGTGGGCCTCGGTGCCTTTGAAGCAGAGGTGTTCTACGAAGTGCGAGATGCCCGCCTCCTCGTCCCGCTCATAGCGGGAACCGGCGGCCACATACACGCTCACCGCCACCGAGTAGGCATGCGGCAAATGAGCGCTAATGACCCTCAGGCCGTTGGGGAGGACTGTCCTCTGGTACACGTGGGCCAACTCTCTCTGCCGGGCCCCGGCCGATAGCGAAGGGCCCGACCACCGTGGGGGCCAACTCCCATTGTCGGCCAGCCCCGCCCCAGGGTCAATGATGGCCCCTGGGACGGCGGCCGAGGACGGTAACCGTCGGTTCCCGGCCTGGCGGAGGACGGCGGCTAGAAGAGGACGGGCCGGCGCTCCTTGAAGGCGTATAGCTGGGCCGGGCGGTGCCTACCTTCCACAGCCCTGGCACCGGTGGGCACGATGAGGCCCAGGGAGAGCATGCGCCGCCGGAAGTTGCGCTTGTCCAGCCGCCTGCCCAGGATGGCCTCATAGACCCGCTGTAGCTGGGAGAGGGTGAACTGGACAGGCAGCAGCGAGTAGGCCACGTTGCTATACTCCAGCTTGGCTCGCAGCCGGCGCAGGGCATACTCCACCACCCGCTCGTTCTTGAAGGCCAGGGGCGGCAGCCCGTCCACCGGCCACCAGGCGGGCGGCCACTCCTGGCGCTGGGCCAGGTGGGCCTGACGGGCGTCCACCAGGGCGAAGTAGGAGACGGCCACCCCCTCCCGGTCGTCCAGGTCCCAGAAGGTGTAGAGCTGTTCGAGGTATACGTCGGCGACCCCCGTCTCCTCGGCCAGCTTGCGCACCGCCGCCGCGTCGGGGCCTTCGCCCAGCGCTAGGAGTCCTCCCGGGAGGGACCACCACCCTTGATAGGGAGGGGCGCTGCGACGGATGAGCAATACCTGCAGGCTGCCGTTCTGGACGGTGAAGATGACCACCAGGGCGGCCACAGGGCGTTGGCCGACGCCGAGCAGGGAAGGGCCGTGGGCCTCCGTCAACAAGGGGGCCTCCAGGGGCTAGGCGCCGGTGGGGGCAGCAGCGCACACTATCTCGCCCTGCAGGGACCAGGGGCTGGCCCGCTCGATGCGGACCGGTACCAGCTCCCCCGGTCGGGCCGGGCCCGGGAAGTGGACCAGCTTGTTGGTGCGGGTGCGGCCGTAGAGTTTGCCGCCGCGCTCCCCCTCCACCAGGACCTCTTGCACCGTCCCCACCAACGCCTCATTGATCTGGCGGGCGATGCCCTCCTGCAGCTCCTCCACGGCCCGGAGGCGGCGCATCTTCTCGTGGTGGGGCACGTCGTCCTCCATGCGCCGCCAGGCGATGGTGCCCGGGCGGGGGGAGTAGGCGGCCACGTGGACCTTGTCGAAGCGGACCCTTGCCAGCAGGTCGAGGGTGTGCTGGAACTCCTCCTCCGTCTCGCCGCAGAAACCGACTATGACGTCGGTGGTGATGGCGGCACCGGGCACCAGGCCCCGTATCAGGTCGATCTTCTCCAGGTACTCGGCCACGGTGTAGCCTCGGCGCATCCTGGCCAGCACCGCATCGTCGCCCGACTGGACCGGTATGTTGAAGAACTCGCAGACCTTGGGCAGCTCGGCTACCCGCCGCACGATGCGCTCGGTCATGTCCCGCGGGTAGGAGGTGAGGAAGCGGATGCGCTCCAGGCCTGGGGTGTCGTAGATGGCGGCCATCAGATCCCCCAGGTCGGGGCGGTCGGGCAGGTCGTGGCCGTAGGCCTCCACCGTCTGCCCCAGCAGGGTCACCTCGCGCACGCCGCGGGAGCACAGGTAGCGGACCTCTCGCTGCACGTCCTGAATGGGGCGGGACCGCTCGCGGCCACGTCGGTAAGGGACGATGCAGTAGGTGCAGAACTTGTCGCAGCCGTGGATGACGGGCACGTAGGCGGTGGGGCCCTTGGGCTCGGGGAAGGTCTCGGGCCAGAACTCACCCCCCAGGTCATTGTCGGGCACCAGCTCCCGCAGGATGGAGTCGAAGTCCTGGGGCCGGGCCCAGATGTCCACGAAGGGGAGCCGCGCCTTGAGATCGTCCACCTTAGGGCCCACCAGGCAGCCCATGACGGCGATGCGCAGGTGCGGGTTCTTGCGCTCCTTCAGGTGCCGTAGGTAGCCCAGGTAGGAGATGGCCCTGTCCTCGGCCTTCTGGCGGACGACACATGTGTTCACTACCGCCAGGTCGGCCTCCTCGGGGCGGGCGGCCTCCTGGTAGCCCAGGCGGGCCAGGCCGGCGGCCAGCTTGGCCGAGTCGGCCTCGTTCATCTGGCAGCCCTCCGTCCAGATGTGGTATCGCATGGCCATTGACAAATTGTAGCACGGGCCTCGCCTTCCTCCTAGCTTTATACTGGTGTCGTGGCCGAGGCGGAGAAGCCCCTGGACGAGGCGAGGGTAGCCCCGGCGCCCACGGTCGGGCTGGGCCGGCGCCTCCGGGACCGTCTGGCAGTCGTCCCCACCCCGTTGCTACTGGCTGCGGCCGTCGTGGCGGTGCTGGCCATCGCTGGCGTGGTGGCCATCTTGCCGCTGGTGCTGGGGGTGGACCAGGAGGACCTGGAGGCCCTGGGCTACCCTGGCGTGTTCCTGGCCAACTTCCTGGGCACCGCCACCCTCTTCTTTCCCGTGCCGGGCCTCACGGCCGGCGGGCAGATCCTCATCGCCACCCTGGCCCGCAGCCTGAACCCGGTGGGGGTGGCTGTCCTGGGTGGGCTGGGGATGGCCACCGCCGAGATAACGGCCTATCTGGCCGGCCGTGGCCTGCGTGAGGTCAGCTCCCAGCGCCAGTTCCCCATCGGTGGGCCCATCGGCCGGTGGCTGGCCCGGGTGGCCCGCTGGGTGGACTGGCTGATGCTCCACTACGGCGTTCCCACCCTGTTCGTGCTGGCCTGCATCCCCAACCCCTTCTTTGAGTTCGCCGGCATCACTGCTGGGGCAGTGCGCATGGCCTTCTGGCGCTTCTTTTTGCCGGTGTTGGCCGGCAAGATGGTGCGGGCCTTCCTCCTTGCCTTCGTGGGGGAGCGCATCATCGACCTCCTGCCGGGCCCTTTCTGAGGGCGGCCCCTTTCCCCAGTCGGGACCGTAGCCTTGCTTGGGTATCAGGACTCGCGGGCCTGTAACGGCGGCGTAGCGGGGGACGTCTTCCAAGTGCTGAGGTGGTAGCCTCTATGAGCACCGCCATCCGCTATGCCTATTCGCGTCTGGGGGGCGAGATGGTCGTCGCGCCCCTTCTCCTGAGGGGTGCGGTGGTGCTGGGCACCCCTCTCGCCCTGACCTTTACCCTGTCGGCACGGCGGGAATGGAACCCGTTCCTAGGGTCGCCCCAGTCCCACTTCTATCTGGTGTCGGTGCTGGCCCTGCTGGCCTTGGCGGTGGCCTTTGCCGCGGCCTGGGTGGCGGTCTCGGCCCGCGATGTGCGCTTGTCGCTGCTGACGGTGGGGTTCCTGGGCATCGGCGCCATCATGGCCGTTCATGGCCTGGCCACCCCGGGCTTCCTGGTCCACCATGGCTATCTGGGCACCACCGCCGCCTCGGCCTATTTCGCCCACCTGGTGGGCTCGTGGATGCTTTGGCTGTCGACGGTGGGGCTGCCGCGAGGGGCCAGCGAGTGGCTGGAGAGGCGGCTCTGGCTGCTGCTAGCGGTGGCGGTAGCCCTTCTCGGTGGCTACGCCGGCCTGGCCCTGGGCGCCCCTGACGTCTTCCAGTCGCTGCCCGTGGCAGGGCGACCGGGCAGCGATGCCTTCACCTGGGCCATGCTGGCCGTGAACGTGGTCCTGCTGACGATGGTCGTGGTGCAGGCGGCCATCTCTCACTCGCTGTCGCGGGCACCCCTCCCGGCCGCCATCGGCGCCGCTGCCCTGTTGCTGCTGGCCTCCCAGGTGACGCTGCAGGTGGCGGAGCCCTGGACGCTGGCCTGGTGGCTATACCACGTCTACCTTTTGTTGGGGCTGGGGGCGGTGGTGAGGGCGGTGGCCACCGAATATCTGGGGGGCAAGCCCTTAGCCCAGATCTTCCGTCAGCTGTCCTATGAGGACGTGCTGGCCCAGGTGCGCCAGGGCCTGTCCGACTCGGTGTTGGCCCTGGCTGCCGCTGCTGAGGCCCGTGACCGCTATACGTTCGAGCACGTGACGCGAGTGGCCGAGCTGTCGGTGCTCATCGGCCAGGCCATGGGCCTGCCACGGCTGCGCCTCAAGGCGCTGGCCCAGGGTGCCATGCTGCACGACGTGGGCAAGCTCTACATCTCCGACCTGGTGCTGCAGAAGCCCGACAAGCTGACCCCCGAGGAGTTCGAGCAGATCAAGCGCCACTCTGCTCTGGGCTACGAGCTCCTGATGCGCCTGAAGGGGTTCGAGCGGGAGGCCCTCATCGTCCGCCATCACCACGAGTGGTATGACGGATCCGGTTACCCGGACGGTCTCCGCGGGGAGGAGATACCCCTGGAGGCGCGCATCGTGGCCGTGGCCGACATGTATGATGCCCTGACCACCGACCGCCCCTACCGTCCGGCCTTCAGCCACGGGGAGGCCTTGGCCATCATGGAAAAGGAGGCGGGCACGCATCTGGACCCGGCCTGTGTGGAGGCCTTCCGCCGTGCCCTGGACCCCGGACGGCTGGTGCCCTTCCCCGTCGCCGCCCACGACTATAAGAGACGGCCGGCCTCCTGAGCGTCAGCGTGCCGGGGATCACGGCGTCGGCCGGAGGAGTGCCGTCGTCCACTAGAAGTTGTCGGCGCTGTCTTGCGGCGCCATAATGGCCTCGATGGCTCGAGGCCAGGCGCCGACGCGGGCAGGGGCGCGGCTAGTGCTGATGTCCAGGCCGCCCCTCTGGACCTGGCCCCTTCTGGCGGGCTTCGTGGCCACCGCCGTCCTCGCCTCCCGGGCCGACTACTTCCCTGCCGACCTGTGGACGTCCCACCGGATCCAGGAGCTGGACGCGGCGGCCTATGTGCGGGCGGTGGAGGTGGCCAGCGCCCTCACCGAGCCGCCCTGGGTCGTGCTGGCGGTCCTGCTGGCCACGGCCGTTCTGGCCTGGCGGAGGCTCTGGGGCGAGGGGGCGGCCCTGGTCCTGGCCCAGGCCATACGGGCCGTCAACGCCCTGGTGAAGGAGGTAGTGGGGCGACCGCGGCCATCGCCGGCCCTGGTAGAGGTCAGGGAGTTCCCCGACACGGCCTCCTTTCCCAGCGGGCACGTGGTCAGCGCCCTGGTGGCCTACGGCCTCATCTTCTACCTGGCGGGCCAGATCCTGCCCTGGCCATGGGCGCGCTGGACGTTGAGACTTCTCTGCCTATACGTCATCGTCTTCACCGGCATGGAACGCATCCACGTCGGCGCCCACTGGCTGAGCGATGTCTACGGCGCCTTTCTCATGACCGTCCCCCTGATGGCCCTGGCCTGGAATCTGGTGCCCAGGCGCCGTTACTTCTAAAGGCGTCTGGTCGTCTTTAGTGAGGTTTAAGCGGCAACCCCGCTTGTGCTAGACTGCTGAGCAACCATGAACTGGCTGGACGCCGTCATCGTGCTGGTGGTGGCCTGGTTTGCGGTCAATGCCTTCCGCGCCGGCATCATCAAGGAAGTGGTGACCCTGGCCGGGCTGGTCCTGGGCGTGGTGGCGGCCGGCCTCTATTACGACAGCCTGGCCCAGGAGGTGCTGCTGTTCATCGACAACGAGGTGGCGGCCCGTGCCCTGGGCTTCGTCCTCCTGCTGGGCTCCGTGTTCCTGATGGGCCAGCTGGTGGCCTACCTGCTTAGGGGCCTGGCGTCCATGCTGATGCTGGGCTGGGCGGACCAGCTGCTGGGGCTGGCCTTCGGTGTCCTGAAGGGGCTGTTGCTGGTCCAGGCATTGCTGGTCCTCTTCGTCACCTATCCCCAGCTAGGTCTGGACAAAGCGGTGGAGGGATCGGCCCTGGCCCCCCACTTCCTGGACAGCTCGCGGCCGTTGCTACAGCTGCTGCCGGACGAGTTCAGCCCCGCGTCCTGGCAGGTGAGACAGCCACCCTCGGCCGATTGAACCGTCGGCCCCGTGTCTGCTAACATCGGGTCTGGGGTGGTGCCGCCTCATGGGGCTAGAGAGCGAACCAGTGCTGGTGCTCAACCAGGACTATGACCCCCTCAACGTCTGCACCGTGCGCCGTGCCCTGGTCCTTCTGGACCGGGGCAAGGCCGAAGTAGTGGAGAACGGTCGGGGCTACCTCCACACGCCCAGCGTGGCGGTCGCCGTCCCATCGGTGATCCGACTGCGCTACTACGTGCGCCGCCCTGTGCCCAACGGCCGCGTGAGTCGCCGCGATGTCTTCCTGCGCGACCGCTTCACCTGCCAGTATTGCGGGAGGCAGACGCGGGACCTGACCCTGGACCACGTCATACCCCGCCACCGTGGCGGCGCCCACGACTGGGAGAACGTGGTGGCTGCCTGTCGATCCTGCAACCACAGGAAGGCGGGGCGGACGCCCCAGGAGGCCCACATGCAGCTCCTGCAGAGGCCGTCGCGTCCCCGCAACCTCCATTACCGCATGTTCTATCCCTACCTGCTGCAGCAGGTCGAGTGGCGTAAGTTCGTCCCCGGCTGGCAGGACGACCTGGGCGCCTAGGCGCCCCCGAGCACGGCCTCCAGCTCCATCTCTCCCCGCACCCGTAGGGAGAGGAGTGTGCCTTCACGACGCCTTCGCCGGGCCAGAAGGTCGGCCCCCCGCACCTGGACCCGCTCCACTGCTGACGGCTCCAGGAGGTGCAGGTCGATGCGTCGCTGGAGGCCGGCCAGGTGCACCAGCAGCCTGCCGCCCTGGAGGCGGGCCGCGGCCAAAAAGGCACGGCCGCGGGCCCAGAGACGTGCCTGGGCCTGGCGCTGCACGCGCACCTGCAGGGTGAGGGGCGACCAGGCCTGGCGGTCCAGGGAGGCGGCGGCCGGGGCCAGCGGCAGCAACGAGTCGCCCCGCACGAAGATGGGCATGCGCTCCAGGGGCACCCGCAGATGGCGCCAGCAGGGGCCTTGCGTCCGCTGGCCCGTCCACCAGTCGTGCCAGGTGCCGGGCGGGAGGTAGAGCCGCACGGTGCCGTTGGGGTCCAGCACCGGCGCCACCAGCAGCCACGGTCCCAGCATGAACTGCCAGTCCACTTGCCAGGACGTCTCGTCTTCGGGGAACTCGAGCAAGAGGGGGCGGGCCAGGGGCAGTCCGGTGACCGCCGCCTCCCGCACCAGCCACGACAGGTAGGGCATGAGGCGGTAGCGCAGCCGCGCAAAGCGGCGGACGACGCGCACGGCCGTCTCGCCGTAATACCAGGGCTCCCGGCCGCGGATGCCGTGGAACCGTGCCACCGGCGACAGTAGGCCCCATTGGGCCCAACGGACGAAGAAGTCCGGGGGCGGTGGCCTCAGGGCGTCGGGGTTCCAGAAACCACCGATATCGTGGCCCCACAGGGCGAAGCCCGACAGGGAGAGGGAGAGGCCTGCCCGCAGGGCGGCTGCCATACCTCCCCAGGTGGAGGGCGTGTCGCCCAGCCAGTGGACCGGGTAGCGCTGGGAACCGGCGTAGCCCGAACGGGCGAAGATGACGCCCTCGCCCCGCTCCTCCTTCACTACCTGATAGACGGCCCGATTGTAGAGGAGCGGATAGAGGTTGTGGGCGCGGCGGCCATCGCTGCCGTCGGACATCACCGCCTCGGCCGGCAGCCCCTCACCGTAGTCGGCCTTGAAGGCGGCCACACCCGCCCGCAGGTAGGGACGGTGCTGGGCCTGCCACCAGGCAACGGCCTCTGGGTCGGTGAAGTCCACCGGTGTCGCATCGGGGTTGTCCAGGGAGGTGGCGAGGCCGCCGTGGCGGGACCGGACCAGATAGCCCCTCTCCTCACCCTCCCGGTGTAGCTGGGTGTCCCGCCAGACGTAGGGGTTCTCCCACAGGCAGAGGCGGAAACCTCGCTGCCGCAGCCAGGCCACCAGCTCTTCCGGGTCGCCGAAGCGCTCCCGGCTCCAGCGGAAGTGGCAGCCGTCCCGCTGGCGCTGCTCCCGCCCCTCCAGCCAGAGGGGGTCCAGGTGGACCACGTCTCCTGGGATGCCCAGCTCACGCAGGCGGGAGGCGACCCGCTCCACCTGTTGTCGGTCGCGATACATGCAGCGGGACCACCACACACCCAGGGCCCACAGGGGCACGGGCGGCGTCCGGCCCGTGAGGCGCGTATAGAGCTGCAGGAGCTGTCCCGGGCCTTCGCCCAGCAACAGGAAGAGGTCCAGGTAGGGGTCTTCCACCAGCAGCGATGCGCTCTGGGGATAGGGGTCGCCCAGCTCCCATACGCTGGGGCTGGACTGGTGCAGGAAGAGGCCATAGCCGCGGCTGCTCAGGAGGAAGGGGACGACGATGTAGGCGGCGGGACCGATGGTGCCCTGGATGTCGCGGCACCAGAGGAAGGCGCGGGAGCCGCGCCGGTCCAGTCGGCCGAAGCCTTGGCCCAGGCCGTAGAGCCCCTCGCCCTGGGAGAGGCCCCAGGTGAGGAAAAAGGCCTGCCGCCCGTCAGGGGCGGTGGCGGTGCCCAGGGGCAGGGCCGTGGGGCCTACCAGCGACGCCTCGCCGGTGGCTGTGGTCCAGCGGCAGCTTCGGCCCGTGTAGACTCGGAGGCCGAAGGGTGGGTCCGACACTTCCACTGCCTGGGGCCCCAGCGAGGCCGTCGTCCCCGTACTGGTGTGCCGCAGGGCAGGGGGCTGACGCCTGGGGCGGGGCGCCGAGACCAGCATGGGCGAGGTCGCCGGTGGCGGTTCGCCCGTCCAGGCCCGCAGGCGCAGAATGCCCCCTGCCAGCCACTGGACCTCCAGCCAGGCCTGGCGCCCTTCCTGACTGCGCACCTGGCAGAGGAGGGAGCCGGGCCGTGCCTCAGCCGCCACCGCCTCCTGGAAGGGGTCGTAGCGCCAGCCGGGGCGCAGAAAAATGGGTGGCCAGTGCTCCGTCAGCTCTCCTAGGGGGATGCCGGGGCCGCTCATGCCGCCTCTCGGCCCATATTAGCACCTAGCGCTGACAGCGAGGACAGTAGCTGGTGATGCGCCCGCCTGTAAGGACCTCGGCGATGGTCTCGCCGCAGCGCGGGCAGGGCTGCCCCCCGCGCCGGTGGACCTGCAGGTGGTCGCGGAACTCTTCCTCGGGCAGCCCCTCCCGCTCCATGCGCCCCAGCACGGTGGCGGTGGCCTCTTGCAGGACGCGGCGCATGGCCTCCAGAAGCCGCTGGGCCTCCTGGGGCGTTACGTCCTGGGCAGGGCGGAAGGGGGAGAGACCGGCGGCGAACAGGACCTCGTCGGCATAGGCATTGCCGATGCCCGAGACCAGCTTTTCGCCGGTGATGAGGGCCTTGAGCTTGCCGCGGAGGGCCTGCAGCCTCTGCCAGAGGCCCTCCGGCGTCAGGGAGGGGTCCAGGGCATCGGGCACAGGCGCGGCCGGAGCAGATAGGGCGGTGCCGTCAGGGTAGACGTGGACGCGGGAGAGGAGCCTATCGTCCCACAGCCGTAGGTCGGTGCCGTCGGCGAAGGCCAGGACCAGGGCGGTGCGCGGCCTGAAGGGTGCCTCGTGGGGCAAATGGAGAAGACGCCCGCTGATCATGGGGTGCAGGAGGAGGAGCGGGCCGTCGGCGAAGTCCAGCCGCAGTTGCTTGCCGAGGCGGGAGGCGTCGGTCAGGGAGCGCCCGGCCAGGGACGGCAGCAGCTCACGTCCCACCTTCACCACGACCGGGATGAGTGCCCGGGCCTCGGTCACCTCCTGTCCGACCAGGCGGCGACGGATGTAAGCGGCATATGCCTCCAGGTCTGGCGCCTCGGGCACGGCCTGCTACCGCTGCCACTTGGGGTAGGAGCCGAGGATGCGGAAGAAGGAGCACTGGCGGCGCACCGCCTCCAGGGCCTCCGCCAGCAGCGGCTCCTGCCGGTGCCCGTCCACGTCCACCAGGAAGATGTACGTCCCCAGCTTGTCGCCGGTGGGTCGCGACTCGATCTTGCTCAGGTTGATGCCCCGCGACGAGAACTCGGTAAGGGCGCCCACCAGCAAGCCCGGCCGGTCCTCGGTGGCGAAGGCGAAGGCCAGGGAGGTCTTGTCCCGTCCCGTGGGCGGATGGTCCTCCCTGGCCAGGACCACGAACCGGGTCAGATTCGGCTGCCGGTCCTGGATGGACTCGGCCAGCACCTGGGCGCCATAAAGCTGGGCGGCGCGACGATTGCCGATGGCGGCGGCGTCCTGCCGGGCCATGGCCTCCTCCACCGCCGCCGCTGTGGACAGGGCCGCCACCAGCTCCGCCTTGGGAAAGCACCGCTCGATGAAGCGGCGGCACTGGGCCAGCGCCTGGGGGTGGGAATAGATGACCTTCACCTGGGAGGCCTCCACGCCCGGTGGCACCAGCAGGTGGTGCTCGATGGGGAGCACCAGCTCGCTGCGGACCAGGAGGTCGGACTCGTGGACCAGCACGTCCAGGGTCTCGGGCACGGAGCCCTCCAGGGAGTTCTCGATGGGCACTACCCCTGCATCGGCCATGCCAGCGGCCACGGCGGCGGCCACGGCGCTGATGCTGGGCAGGGGCAGGTGCTGGGCGCCCGGGTCGTAACGGAGGGCGGCCTCCTCGCTGAAGGTGCCCTGGGGACCCAGATAGGCCAGCCTGGTCATCGGGGGGCCACTAGAGGACCATACGGTCCGTAGCGGGCGGGGCTGGTGAGGATCTCCCGCAGCGCCTCCTCGTTCTCCCGGCGCGTGACCACCACCACCCGGTCATCGGCCCGCAGGACGGTGTCGGGGTCGGGGGGCTTGGGCGTCCCGTCCTCCTCGATGATGAGGGCGATGATGGACTGCTGGGGCAGGAGCACCTCCCGGAGGCGCTTGCCCACTACGGCGGCATGGTGCGGGATCCTCACCTCCACCATCTCCAGGCCGCCGCCCCGCATGGACAGGAGGTGGATGAGGGCGTGCACCGGCACCTCCTGCTCGATGTGGGCCAGGATGGCGTCGGTGGCGTTGACGGTGTGGTCGATGCCCAGGCGGCGGAACACCTCGGCGTTCTTGGGGTTATTGATGCGGGCCACGGTGCGGGGGACCTGGAAGCGGGCCTTGGCCACCTGGCAGACCACCAGGTTGTCCTCGTCGTCCCCGGTGACGGCCACCACCATGTCGGCCCGGTTGAAGCCCGCCCGCTCCATCACCCCCACCTCGCAGCCGTCCCCCCTCAGGACGATGTCGCCCAGCTCGGCCTCCAGGCGCTCGCAGCGGGCGCGGTCCCGTTCGATGAGCAGGACCTCGTGCCCGTCCTCCAGCAGTGCCTTGGCCAGGTGGTAGCCCACCTTTCCGCCGCCGACGATGACGACATACATGCAGCCTTACTCCCTTCTGGGCGAAGCCTCCTGCAGGGCCATCTCCCGCAGCCTCTGGACCGTGGTGCGAGTGGGACTGTAGGTCTCCAGGCCCAGCTCCCGGTATATCTCCTCGCGGATGGGGTCGTATATGCGGCAGATGACCTTGGGCACGTGGAAGATGTGCTTGGCGATCTGGGCCGCCATCACGTTGCGGTTATCGCCCTGGGTGACGGCGATGAAGACATCGGCCTCGGCCAGGCCGATGCGCCGCAGCACGTCCTGGTCGATGCCGTTGCCCACCACCCTGCGGCCCTTGAAGTCGGGGGGCAGTCGGCGGAAGGCGTCGGGGTTGATGTCCAGCACCGCCACCTGGTGCCCCTCTGCCTCCAGCCGGACGGCCAGCTCGGAGCCGACGCGGCCGCAGCCCATGATGACGACCTTCATGACACCGGCAGGGGACGACGTATTATCCAGACCTCGCAGGGTGCGTGTTGGACGACGTAACGGGCCACCCGTCCCAGGGGCAGCTCGGCCGAGACGGGGCGGGGCTTGCCCTCGGTGGGCCACTCGTAGCCGCCCTCTATCACCTGGGGCTCCACGCCCATGATAATGGCCTCCACGCCCCGCTCGATGGCCTCGTCGACGATGGCGTGTCCCGCGTCGCGGGCCTGCAGGAGCTCCCCCTCCAGCTCGTAGTCGTTCTCTCTGGCCACCCGCTCCGCTTCCTCCAGGATCCGCTCCCCCTTGTCGGCCTCGGCGCCCATGGGGGCGTCCAGGGGGAGGCTGCGTGCCACCTCGATGACGTAGACGGCGTAGACCTTGCCGCGGTTACGCTTGGCCAGGGCGCAGGCCAGGGCCACCGCGTCCAGGCTGGCCTCGGAGCCATCGACGGGGACCAGGATCTCTTTCAGCTGGTAGGGGAGCCTTCTCACGCCCGACCTTCACCCCATTAGCGCCATAATTATAAACCCTAATGCTGGCAAAACGTAGCGGGGGGCGGCCCTTTACCGCCCCACAGCTAGGGCCATATACTGGGAAGCGGCCGCTGGGCACAGGCTCCCTTTACCTGTGAGTATGGGCAATCTATACTGGAGGGGACGAAGGTAAGAGCAGGTATGGCGACGGAAACGGGCACCTATCGCGTCAAGTGTGGCCTGGCCCAGATGCTCAAGGGCGGCGTCATCATGGACGTGGTGACGCCCGAGCAGGCCAAGATTGCTGAGGCGGCTGGGGCCTGTGCCGTGATGGCCCTCGAGCGGGTGCCGGCCGATATCCGGGCCGCCGGTGGCGTGGCCCGCATGGCTGACCCGGAGCGCATCCTCAAGATCATGGACGCCGTCTCCATACCGGTGATGGCCAAGTGCCGCATCGGCCACATCGTCGAGGCCCAGATACTGGAGGCTATCGGGGTGGACTTCATCGACGAGTCGGAGGTACTGACCCCCGCCGATGAGGCCCACCACATCAACAAGTGGCAGTTCCGGGTGCCCTTCGTGTGCGGCGCCCGGGACCTGGGCGAGGCCCTGCGCCGCATCGGCGAGGGGGCAGCCATGATCCGCACCAAGGGTGAGGCGGGCACCGGCAACGTGGTGGAGGCCGTCCGCCACATGCGGGCCATCATGGACGCCATCCGCCGCCTGCAGAACATGCCCGAAGAGGAGCTGATGGCCGAGGCCAAGGCCCTGGGCGCTCCCTACGAGCTGGTGAAGGAAACGGCCCGCCTGGGCCGGCTGCCGGTGGTCAACTTCGCCGCCGGCGGCATCGCTACCCCCGCCGATGCCGCCCTGATGATGGTCCTGGGCGCCGACGGCGTCTTCGTCGGCTCAGGCATCTTCAAGTCCGAGGACCCAGAGCGGAGGGCCGCGGCCATCGTCAAGGCCGTGACCCACTACCGCGACCCGGCGGTGCTGGCCGAGGTGTCGCGGGGCCTGGGAGAGCCCATGCGCGGCATCGACGTGCGCAGCCTGGCCCCCGAAGAGCGTCTGGCCATCCGCGGCTGGTAAGGCCCCCCAACTGCTCCTGTGCTACAATGATGGTGCAGGCTGCCCCGTGGGCAGCCGCTGTAGTGGATAAGATGTTCAAGGTCGGCGTCCTGGCCCTGCAAGGCGATTTCCTGGAGCACCAGCAGGCCTTGGAGCGTCTGGGCCAGCAGACAGTGCAGGTGCGCAAGCCCCAGGACCTGCTGGACTTGGACGCCCTGGTCATGCCCGGTGGCGAGTCCACCACCTTCTGCCGACTGATGGCCGACTTCGGCCTCTACGAGCCCCTGCGGGACCTCCTCTCCCAGGGGTTGCCGGTGTGGGGCACCTGCGCGGGCATGATCGTCCTGGCGCGCACCGTCCTGGACCTGCCCTTCCCTACCCTGGGGGTCCTGGACATCGTGGTGGACCGCAACGCCTACGGTCGTCAGGTGGACAGCTTCGAGACGGACCTGGCGGTGCCCGCTCTGGGGCCCGACCCCGTGCGGGCGGTCTTCATCCGCGCCCCGGTGGTGGTCTCGGTGGGGGAGGGGGTGGAGGTGCTGGCCCGGCTGCCCGACGGTCCCGACGTGCCGCCGGCAGGGGCTGGCACCGCCGTGGCCGTGCGACAGGGGCATGTCCTGGCTACCACCTTCCATCCCGAGCTCACAGACGACCTGCGCTTCCACCGGCTGTTCCTGGACATGGTTTCGGCCCGGCAGGCCAGACCCGTATGACGGGCGCCCTACCCCTCAACCCCGTTCACCTGTTGGCCTTGGTCTCGCCCCTCTGCCGGCTCCAGGCCGACGAGGCCCGCCCCTGGGAGCGCTTGGCGGGGCAGCCGGCCCCGCCGCCCTGGGAGGTGGCGCTGGAGCACATGCCCCTTTTGGCCCAGCGGCGTCGGGGATGGGTGCTCCTGGGGCTGGCGCGGGTGAGGGGCCTCCTCACCGCCCGTCGCCGCCGCCCGGGTGGGGCCTGGGAGGTGGACTGCCTACAGGTGGCCCCCGGCGACATCGAGGCCGCCGCCCGATTGCTGGAGACGGCCTGTGGACAGCTGGGGCAGGAGGGGGTCCAGCGCCTCTTCCTGCGCCTGGAGGCCGAGAGTCCCCTCCTGCGGGCTGCCTGTCGGGCAGGCTTCTTCCCCCTGCGCCAGGAGCGCCTATACCGCCTGAGCGGGGAGCACCGGCTGCACGAGGCATCCCCGGAGCGGCTGCTGCCCCTGACCAGGGGCCACCTGTCGGCCCTGTTCCAGCTCTACAACGCCAGCGTGCCAGCCAGCGTCCGTTGCCTGGAGGGGATGACCCTGCGCGACTGGCAGGCTGCCCAGGAGCCCTGGTCGCAGCCGCAGGACGTGGCCCTATGGGACGGGGGGCGCATCCTGGCCTGGGCGCGCTTGGCCACTCCTGGCCGTAGCGCCCTCCTGAGCCTAATGCTCCACCCCGAGGCCCAGGCCCGCGCCCGCCAGCTGGTGGCCTCAGTGCTGGAAATGGTGCCGTCCCAGCGGCCCCTGTTCTGCCTGGTGGCGGCATACCAGCCAGCGGTGGCCTCGGCCCTCGAGGAGGCGGGCCTGGAGCCAGTGGCCGACTATCTAGTGCTCATGCGTCACCTGTTGCAGCGACAGGCCCACAAGACGGCCGAACCCGAGCGAGTGGGGGGAGCGGTCCCCGTTAGCTAGCCGTGCTGAGGATCACCGACGACCTGGACGCGCTGCTGAACGTCATACCGCCCGACATCCAGGCTGCCCTGCGCCAGCGGCCTGACAACTACGAGCTGTTGGAGGTGGTGATGGACCTGGGGCGGTTGCCCCAGGCCCGTTACCCGGGGCGTGAGGTCATCCTCAGCCAGCGGGAGATCACCCAGGAGGACATTGACTACGTGGTGTCGCGGGTGGGCGAGTTCACCGCCGATAACCGGGCGGGCATCGAGCGCACGCTGCACCGGATATCCGCCATCCGCAACCGGCGGGGCCGCATCGTCGGCCTGACGCTGCGGGTGGGGCGGGCCGTCTTTGGCACCGTGCGCATCATCCAGGACCTGCTGGGCACGGGGAAGAGCATCCTCCTCTTGGGACGGCCGGGCGTGGGCAAGACCACCCTCCTGCGGGAGGCAGCCCGCTACCTGGCCGACGAGCTGAAGAAGAGGGTCATCGTGGTGGATACCTCCAACGAGATTGCGGGCGACGGCGACATCCCCCACCCTGGCATCGGTTCGGCCAGGCGTATGCAGGTGCCCACGCCCACCCTCCAGCACCAGGTGATGATCGAGGCCGTGGAGAACCACATGCCCGAGGTCATCATCATCGACGAGATAGGGACCGAGCTGGAGGCCGCGGCGGCCCGCACCATCGCCGAGAGGGGGGTGCAGCTGGTGGCCACCGCCCACGGCAACAGCCTGGACAACCTGATCCTCAACCCTACCCTCTCGGACCTGGTGGGCGGGGTGCAATCGGTCACCCTCTCGGACGAGGAGGCGCGGCGCCGCGGGACCCAGAAGGCCATCCTGGAGCGGCGGGCCCCGCCGACCTTCGACATGGTGGTGGAGATCCAGGGCTTCAACCGGGTGGCGGTCCATAAGGACGTGGCAGCCACGGTGGACGCCATCCTGCGGGGCTTCCCCGTCCAGCCAGAGATCCGCGAGCTGACGCCCGACGGGGAGCTGAAGGTGGTCCAGGAGGGGCGCCTGGAACCGCTGCCGCTGGGCCGCAGGGGACGGGAGGGCCTGGGCACGCTGCCCTTCGCTGAGGCTGCGCCCGCTGGCCCCGCCGCTGCGGCCCCGCCCCCCCAGCGCCAGCGCCGCCTTTACCCCTTCGGCGTCTCCCGCGACCGGCTGGAGCAGGCCCTGCAGGAGACGCGCTTTCCGGGCGTCGTCGTCCACTCCCTGAACGATGCCGATGCCCTCATCACCCTCCGCAGCTATTACCGCCGTCGGCCCCAGGTGGTGAAGGAGGCCGAGGAGCGGGGAATCCCCATATACGTGGTCAAGAGCAACACCGTCTACCAACTGGAGCAGGTGCTCCTGTCCATGCAGAGGGAGCGGGCCGGCGACCCGGTGGCCGCTGCCCTGCGGGAGGCGGAGGAGGCCATCGGTCAGGTGCTCCAGAGCGAGCAGCCGGTGGACCTGACGCCCCAGAACGCCTACATCCGCCGCCTGCAGCACATGCTGGCCCAGCGCTACAACCTGGCCTCCCAGAGCGTGGGACGGGAGCCCCAGCGCTACGTCCGTATCCTGCCGCGGGCACCGGAGTAGCCATGCCCCTTGGGGGCCTGTTCGTGACTCTGGAAGGGGGCGAGGGGGCGGGCAAGTCCTTCCAGGCGCGTGCCCTGGGCCGCCGTTTGAGGGAGTTGGGAGTCCCCTACCTCCTGACCTACGAGCCGGGCGCCACCGAGCTGGGCCTGCGCCTGAGGGAGCTGCTGATGGACGTCTCCCTGGACCTCTCCCCCTGGACGGAGCTGTTCCTGTTCGCCGCCGACCGTGCCCAGCACGTGCAGGAGGTGTTGCGCCCTGCCCTGGCAGCGGGGCAGGTGGTCCTGTGCGAGCGCTTCAGCGATTCCACCATCGCCTATCAGGGCTACGGCCGCGGCCTGCCCCTGGAGCAGGTCCGCCAGGTCTGCGGGGCGGCGGCCGACGGGCTGGTGCCGGACCTCACCTTCCTCCTGGACGTGCCGCCCGAGGTGGGCCTTGCCCGCAAGAAGGGGGATGACGACCGCTTTCGGCACCAGGCCCTGGACTTTCACCGCCGCGTGCGGGAAGGCTACCTCGCCCTGGCCCGGGAGGACCCCCGACGCATCGTGGTGGTGGACGCGGCCCTGCCCCAACAGCAGGTGACCGACCTCCTCTGGGAACACCTGCTCGGCCTGTTGCCGTCGCGATAGGGCGTCGGTATCCCCTGTGGCATAATCGGTCATGGGACATGGTGACGAAGGGCCTCCTGTCGCGTCTGGCCTCCCTCCATAGCGAGGAGGGCATCGTCAGCGCCTACATCCGCCTCGATCCCCGTCTACTGCACGAGCCGATGCAGCCCCTCATGAAGTTCAAGGGCGGCGTCAAGCGCTTTCTGCGACAGAACCCCGAGCCCCGCTGGCAGAGGGCCTTGGAACGTGAGGAGGAGCGCATCGCCTCCTTCTTGCAGGAGTGGCGTGATGGGGGCCGTGGACTGGTGATATTCTCCTGCGCCCCGTCCGACCTCTGGGAGGTGGTGGCCCTTGAGAAGGCCGCCATCCCTACCTTCATTTCGGTGGATACGACCCCGGACCTGTCCATTCTCGCGCGGGTGGCCGACGAGTATCCCCGCTTGCTGACGGTGGTGGTCCAGCGGGACCGGGCCCGTATTTACCTGGCCGAGATGGGGCGCCTGGAGAGCGCAGAACGGTTGCGCACCCTGGTGCCCGGACAGCACGACGAGGGCGGCTGGGCCCAGGCCCGCTACCAGCGGCACGTGGAGGAGCACGTGGACCGCCACCTCCGTCGGGTAGTGAAGGAGCTGCAGGAGCTGAAGCAGGAGACCGGGTTCAACCGCCTGGTGGTGGCCGGGCCCCACGAGGTGCAGGCCCGGTTCCTGGATCTTCTGCCTGCCGATCTCAGGCGCACGGTCATCGGGACTGCCCACGTGGACGTGAAGCACGAGTCCGACGAGGAGGTGCTCCAGGAGGCCCATCGGGTCTGGCGAGAGCACGAGCGCCAGATGGAGAGGCGCATCGTGAGGGAACTGGTGGACGAGGCCCAGGGGGGCGGTCGGGCCGTGGTGGGCATAGACGGGACCATCGATGCCCTCCTCCAGGACCGGGTGCGGATGCTGGTCATGGCCGACGGCGTCACCAGGGACGGCTCAGCGTGCGACTCCTGTGGCTTCTTCGCGGCCCGGGACCTGCCCAAGTGCCCCGTCTGCGGCGGCGAGACCGTCCCCGCAGATGTGGTGGAGAGGTCGGTGGAGCGTGCCTACCTGACCCAGGACGCCACGGTAGAGGTCGTCTTCGACGAGGCCCGCGACTGGCTCCTGGCCCACGGCGGCCTGGGGGCGTTCCTCCGCTACTGAGGGACGGCGGCCCGCGGTCAGCCTGCCCTGTCGCAGTCGGGACTGGGACCCGGCGTTCTAAAGCTTTGCCCTGGCACGAGCGCCTTCTCTGACGACCTCGGTGGCTGCCTCTCATGGGCCGTGATACGATGGACGCGTAGCCCTGCGAGGCCGCCATGTCCGTTCGGCGAGTCCAGGTCCGCGTGCCGGCCACCAGCGCCAATCTGGGCCCAGGCTTCGACTGCCTGGGCCTGGCCCTGGACCTCTGGGGGACCCTGACCTTTGTGGTGGCCGAGGCCCCGGCCCCCCAGGACGGCATGGGCCGGCTGGCGACTGAGGCGGCAGAGCGCCTCTTTGCCTGCCGGGGCCGGTCCCTTCCGCCCCTTCACGTGGCCTATGACGGCGGCGTGCCCGTGGCCCGCGGCCTGGGGGCCAGTGCCGTGGCCCGGGTGGGCGGCCTGCTGGCCGCCTGCGCCCTGCTGGGCGAAGCGCCCGACCCTCACGCCCTGCTGCCCCTGGCGGCGGAGCTGGAGGGACACGCCGACAACGCCGCCCCCGCCCTGTTGGGAGGCTTCCAGGTGACGGTGGCTGCCGACGGCGGGGGCTACATCTGCCTGGGCTTCCCACCGCCGCCGGGCCTGCGGGCCGTCCTCCTGGTCCCCAGGCAAGAGCTGCCCACCGCCGAGGCGCGCCGTGTCCTGCCCGAGCAGGTGCCCCGGGCCGACGCCGTCTACAACGTCGCCAGGGCTGCCCTCCTGGCCGCGTCCCTGGCCTCAGGGCGACTGGAGCACCTGCGGGAGGCCACTCGCGACCGCCTGCACCAGCCCTACCGCTCCCGCCTGTTTCCTGCCCTGGTGCCCCTCATGCAGGCGGCGCTGGACGCAGGCGCCCTGGCCGCCTACCTGTCCGGGGCCGGGCCTACCGTCTGTGCCCTCACCGCCGGCCAGGAGGGGGCCGTGGCCCAGGCCCTGACCGATGCCGCCCGGCGTTTGGGGGTGGAGGGCGACGCCATCGTCACCGCCCTTGCCGACCGGGGCGCTTACCTGCAGTCGGTGGACTGACGAGCAGCCAGGACAGCCATGGCCCTCATCGTCCAGAAATACGGCGGCACCTCGGTGGCCGATGCCGAGCGCATAAAGAGGGTGGCCCGACGGGTGGCCGAGCGGCGCCGGCAGGGCGACGACCTGGTGGTGGTGGTTTCGGCCATGGGCGACACCACCGACCGGCTCATCGAGCTGGCCCACCAGGTCAGTCCCGAGCCCGAGGCGCGGGAGCTGGACCTCCTGCTCTCCACCGGCGAGGTGGTGTCCTGCACCCTGCTGGCCATGGCCCTCAAGGCCCTGGGCTGCCCGGCCGTGGCCCTCACCGGCGCCCAGGCGGGCATCGGCACCGACCGCCGCTA
>DATLZD010000063.1:0-10668 GCA_035574155.1 Dehalococcoidia bacterium
TTGTAGGCGATGGCCCATCTGGGCTCGCGCCCCACCGCCCCCAGCCGGTCCCAGAGGTCCAGGTCGTTGGCCTTCACCACCAGGCCGTCGATCTCGTAGGGGAGCTGGTAGCGCCCCTCCACCCACCGCTCCCACTGCTGCTGGACCTCCTCCAGGGTGCGGCAGAGGACGTTGTGGGGGTTGGTCCGGAATCCCAGCTCCCGCAGCCACTCCAGGATCTCCCAGTGCTTGCGGGGATGGGGGCCATCGCACCAGCCCAACTGGTAGACGAAGATGTCCAGCTTGCGGGAGGCGGTGACCCGGGGGTCCTTCTGGCGGACGGAGCCGGCCGCGGCGTTGCGGGGGTTCATGAACAGCTTCTGGCCGCGGGCGGCCAGCTCCTCGTTCAGCCTCTCAAAGGCGTCCTTGGGCATGTAGACCTCGCCCCGTACCTCGAAGCGGGGAGGCACGTCGTTGCCGCGCAGGAAGAGGGGGATGCTGCGGATTGTCTTCAGGTTCTCGGTGACGTTCTCCCCCCGCAGGCCGTCGCCGCGGGTGGCCCCCTGCACGAAGCGGCCGTTCTCGTAGACCAGGGCTACCGAGAGGCCGTCTATCTTGTGCTCCACCACCATGTCAAAGCCCTCCACCTCCCCTAGGGAGCAGGCACGCCGGTACCAGGCCCGCAGCTCCTCGAAGTTGAAGGCGTTGGCCAGGGAGAGGAGGGGCACCCGGTGCTCCACCACCCCGAAGGCCTCCACCGGCTGGCCGGGCACCCGCTGGGTGGGGGAGTCGGGGGTCACCAGCTCGGGGTAATGCTCCTCGATGGCCCGCAGCCGACGCATCAGCTCGTCGTATTCGGCGTCGCTGATCTCGGGCTGGTTGAGGACGTAGTAGAGGTAGTCGTGGCGGTTGATCTCGGAGCGCAGCTCCTCCGCCGCCAGCCGTGCCTGGAAGACGTTGTCGTAGCCGCAGCCCATGTCCCCTCCCAGTTTAGCCAAGTAGGCGCAGGCGCCTCAACATTTGACCTGACACCTTATGGGCGGGCCGCAACTAGGGGGCCGGTGCTAGAATGGCCTGTGTGAGGGTGGTCATCATCGACTACGGCGCCGGCAACCTGCGCTCGGTGGCGCGGGCGGTGGCCTGGGCGGGAGGGGAGCCGGTCGTCTCCTCCCGGCCCCAGGATGTCCTCTCCGCCCCAGCGGTGGTGATGCCGGGCGTAGGTGCTGCCGCCGATACCATGCGCAACCTGCAGGAGCGGGGACTGGTGGAGGCGGTGCGGGAATACATCGCCCAGGGGCGGCCGTTCCTGGGCGTTTGCATGGGGCAGCAGGTCCTGTTCGACTACTCGCTGGAGGGCGGCTACCACCCCTGCCTGGGGGTGCTGGCGGGGCGGGTCGTCCGCCTGCCCGATGGCCTCAAGGTGCCCCACATGGGCTGGAACAGGGTGCGCATCGTGCGTCCCCACCCCTTCCTGGAAGGCATCGAGGACGGGGAGTACTTCTACTTCGTCCACAGCTACTATCCGGAGCCGTCGGACCCGGGGGTGGTGATAGCGGTGACCGAATACGGGGTGGAGTTCCCGGCGGCGGTGGCTCGAGGCGCCCTTGTGGCCACCCAGTTCCACCCCGAGAAGAGCGGGCGGGCGGGCCTGCTCCTCTACCGCAACTTCCTGCGCCTGGCCCGCACCGGAGGGGAGCGTTAGCCACCGCCCTTGTGGGCCGACAGAGCAGGTGTTATAATCGGCGGCGATAGGACAGGACGCCTGTCCAGCAACTATCTTTTCCCCAGGGTGGACATGCGCAGCTACGAGTTGATGATGGTCATCAGCCCCGAGCTGGCCGAGGAGGAGGTCTCGGCCACGGTGGAGCGGGTCCAGCGCTTCATCAGCGAGCGGGGAGGCGAGGTGACGAAGCTGGATCACTGGGGACGGCGCCGCCTGGCCTACCCCATCAAGCGCTTCACCGAGGGGCACTATGTCCTGGCCCAGTTCCGCCTGGACGGCTCAGCCGTGCGAGAGCTCAACCGCAGCCTGGAAGTGAGCGAGCCCGTCCTTCGCCACCTGGTGGTGCGCACCGACGAGGACGAGGAGGAGTAGGAGGCCTCAGCTAGTGGCTGGCCTCAATAAGATACTGGTCATCGGCAATGCCGGCACCGACCCCGAGATGCGTTATACCGCCGCCGGCAACGCCATGACCACCTTTCGCATAGCCACCAACCACGTCTACACGACCCCCGAGGGCGACCGCCGTGAGGAGACGGAGTGGTTCTCGGTGGTCACCTGGGGGCGGCTGGCCGAGCAGTGCAACCTCTACCTGCAGAAGGGACGTCGTGTCTATGTGGAGGGGCGCCTGCGCAGCCGTAGCTGGGAGGGGAACGACGGACAGCGTCGCTTCCGTAACGAGATCCTGGCCGAGCGGGTCATCTTCCTGGACCGCCCGGGCGCCGCGCCCCTGTTGGAGGGTGGCGAGGAGGCCGCCGGGGCCGAGGAAGAGCTGCCCTTCGAGCCCGAAGAGTGACGCCCACGCTTAGGAGGGAAGCCAAGGGATGGTCGAGGAGCCAGAGAAGGCCCCGGAGCAGCCGGCGGAGGCGGCCGAAGCGCCCCGGCCCAAGAAGCGTCGTTATGGCCGCCGCCGCAAGGTCTGCCCCATCTGCGCCGAGCAGATAAAGCACATCGACTACAAGAACACGGCCTTCCTGCGGCGCTTCCTCACTGACCGCGGGCGCATCGAGTCGCGGCGCAAGCTCAACACCTGCGCCAAGCACCAGCGGGCCCTGGCCCGGGCCATCAAGCGTGCCCGCCACGTGGCCCTGTTGCCCTTCACCGCCGAGCACATCCGCAAGCTGGGCTGGCCGGCACCCACGCCCGTCTCCTAGGCGTGGGGCGACCGGGTCCGCCCCTTCCGCCCAGCCATGCCCAAGCAGAGGCGGCCTAGCAGAGTGCCCACCCCGCCTTGGGACGCCTCCCTGCGGAGGTCGGGGGAGACCTCATGGCGGCTGCTGGCTACCTTAGGGGTGGTGGCGCTCCTGGCGGCCGGGGCCGCGCTGGCATCCTTCGCCCTGGCCCGCGGCATCTGGGAGCAGCAGAACCGCCCCAACAGCGCAGCCCTGCGGGTAGCCGAGAACACCTACAGCCTGCGCTACTTCGCCCAGAGGCTGCGCCTTCACCTGCAGGAAGTGGGCGGTGCCAACAGCGACCTGGGGCAGCCGGCCAACGCCCTCTCGGCGGTGGCCCAGCGGATCGTCCAGGAGGAGCTTCTCCACCGCTTCGGTTCCGAGCTGGGCCTGACCCTGGAGCCCCAGGAGGTGGACGAGGCCCTGCGCCAGCGGGTGGGAGCCCAGCCACCGGCCGAGGGCCAGGAGGACCCCTTCCCCAACCTCTACCAGCAGGAGCTGCAGCGCACCGGCCTCACCGACCAGCAGTACCGCAGCATGGTGGAGGGGGACCTGCTGCTGGACAAGGCCCTGGACCACTTCCAGGCCCAGGTGCCGGCCCAGGCCGAGGCCGTCCGTTACCGTCAGATAGTGGTGCGCAGCGTGGCCCAGGCCGACCAGATCATTGCCCGTGTCCAGGGCGGCGAGGACTTCGCCGCCGTGGCCAGGGCCGAGTCCCTGGACAGCACCACCCGCCAGAACGGTGGGGAGGTGGGCTGGATGCCCCGGGGCGCCCTGCCGGCCGGGGCCGAGACCGTCCTCTTCGGCCTCCAGCCAGGGCAGATGGCCAGGTACCAGGACCCCGAGTCGGCCCTGGTATACGTCTACCAAGTGCTGGAGCGGGACCCCCAGCACACCCTCAACGACACCCAGAAGCTGGTCCTGGCCCGCCGTGCCCTGGACGACTGGCTGGCCCAGAAGCGGCTCCAGGTCGAGATCCGCAACTACGTCGACCCCCTCACCGGGGACACCCGTAAACTGAACTGGCTGCTGAAGGAAGTCTACGGCGTCTGAGGTGCCGCCGATGGCCGAGCCGGTCAACGTGGCCCTCCTGGGCCTGGGGGTGGTGGGCAGCGGGGTGGCCCGCGCCCTGCTGGAGAAGGGGGATATCTACGCCCGCCGCCTGGGCCGTCCCCTCCAGCTGCGCCGCGTCCTGGTGCGGGACCCCCAGCGGCCGCGCCCGGCCCCCGTAGACCCTTCCCTCCTGACCGACGATGCCGCTCTGGTGCTGGAGGACGAGCAGGTGCACATCGTGGTGGAGGTGATGGGGGGCGAGAGGCCTGCCCTGGACTACATCCGCCGCGCCTTGGAACGAGGGCGCTACGTGGTCACCGCCAACAAGGAGGTGATGGCCAAGCACGGCCCCGAGCTGCTGGCCCAGGCCCACCGCCGCGGGGTCGACGTCCTCTACGAGGCCAGCGTGGGGGCTGGCATCCCCATCATCTCCCCCCTCAAGCGCGACCTTTCGGCCAACGAGATACGGGGCCTGCGGGCCATCATCAACGGCACCACCAACTACATCCTCACCCGTATGGAGCGGGAGGGGGTGGACTTTGCCACCGCCTTGGCCCAGGCCCAAGAGCTGGGCTACGCCGAGCCGGACCCCACTAACGACGTGGAGGGGCACGACGCTGTCTACAAGCTGGCCATCCTGGCCAGCCTGGCCTTTCACACCCATGTGCCGCCCGAGGCCATCTATCGCGAGGGCATCGCCCGGCTGCAGGCGCGGGACTTCCGCTATGCCCGCGAGCTGGGCTACTGCATCAAGCTGCTGGCCATCGCCCGCCGCAGCGTCGACGACGGCCACGAGGCGGTAGAGGCGCGGGTCCACCCCGTGCTGCTGCCCCAGGAGGAGCTGCTGGCCAAGGTGGACGGGGTCCTCAACGCCATCGAGGTGGAGGGCGACCTGCTGGGGCGGGTCGTCTTCCAGGGGCCAGGGGCCGGCGCGGCACCCACCGCCAGCGCCGTCATCGCCGACATCCTCGATGCTGCCCAGGCTCTCACCCACGGGCGCCCGCCGACCCCCTGGCGGGGTGCCCAGAGCCTGCCCCTGCGCGCCATGGCGGAGCTGCGCTGCCGCTACTATATCCGTATGGAGGTGGCCGACCGACCGGGCGTGCTGGCCCAGATCGCCCGCTGCTTCGGCGACCACCAGGTCAGCATCGCCTCCGTCATACAGAAGGAGACCAACGAAGCTGCCCAGACGGCCGAGATCGTCATCATGACCCACGGCGCCCGCGAGGCCGACGTCCGCGCCACCATGGCCGACCTGGAGCGGCTGGAGGTGGTGTGTCAGGTGGGCAATTTCCTGCGGGTGGAGGGGTGAATGGGCGAGGAGAGGGCCCAGCCCGACGGCCAGCCGGCCTTCCTCCTGGGCCAGCTCCAGCAAATGGAGCGCGTCCTGCGGCGGACCCAGGAGGAGACGCGGCAGGTGGCTGCCTCCCTCCAGCAGGCCCGGGACGTGCTGGACGGACTGCAACGGCTGGCCCACGCCCTCCCTGCCCTGCAGGAGGAGGTGCGCCTCTTGCAGGCACGGCTGGCCCAGATGGAGCGTCGCCACGACCAGGCCCTAACCTTGGCCAACGATGCCCTCCGCCAGCGGCGGGCCGACCTGGAGCAGTTCCATCAGGCTGGCACCGCCCTGGCCCAGCAGGTGGAGGCGTTAGAGGCCAGGACGGCCGCCCTGGAGGAGCAGGTCCGTTCCCAGGACGGCGTCCTGCGCAGGCTCGAAGAGGCCCTGGCCCTCCTCCAGCGGGAGGCCGAGGGGTCCGGCAGCCGCCTGCTGGAAGGCCTGGCCCGCATCCACCAGCAGGTGGACCGCCTCCTCTCGGTGGAGGAGTCGGTGGCCAAGGCCACCGCCGACCTCTCCCTCCTGCAGGAGCGACAGGAGTCCCTTCTGGGCCGCTTCCAGGTCCAGCAGCAGGCCCTGCAACAGCTCTCGGAACAGGTCCAGCGGCTGGAGCTGGGGCTGGGGCAGGCCGAGGGTGGACGAGAGGAGTGGCGCCAGCTCCGGTCACTGGCCGACCGCCTGGCCCAGCAGGTGGCGGCCCTGGAGGGGGACCTGGAGCGCCAGCAGGCCCAGCGGGAGGAGCAGCACCGCCATCTGGAGCTGCTGGCCCAGCGGGTCCAGGAGCATGCCCAGAGCCTCCTAATGCTGCAGCAGCAGATGGAGGACCACCGGCAGCGGACGCGGGCCACCATGAAGCAGGTGCTGCAGCTGCTGGAGCGGCAGCGGCGGCGTCTGCAGGACGTCATCCGCCAGGAGATACAGGAGATCCGCGGTGGCATGGAACAGGCGGAGCAGTAAGGGCAGGGGCGTGCTGTCGCGCTACCGCGAGCTGCTGCCCCTAACGGAGCGCACGCCCATCATCACCCTGGGGGAGGGGGACACCCCCTTGGTGCGGTCGCGGCGCCTGGGGCCGCGGCTGGGCTGTCCCGAGCTCTACTTCAAGCTGGAGTCATGCAACCCCACCGGCTCCTTCAAGGACCGGGGCATGGTGGTGGCGGTGGCCAAGGCCCTGGAGGAGGGGCAGAGGGCGGTCCTGTGCGCCTCCACCGGCAACACGGCCGCCTCGGCCGCTGCCTACGCCGCCCACTGCGGCCTGCGCTCTTACATCTTCATTCCGCAGGGCTACGTGGCACGGGGGAAGCTGGCCCAGGCCATCGCCTTTGGGGCCGTCATCGTCGCCCTGGAGGGCAACTTCGACGATGCCCTGCGCCTGGCACGGGAGGTGGCCGCCGCCCACCCCATCGCCCTGGTCAACTCGGTGAACCCCCACCGCCTGGAGGGCCAGAAGACGGCCGCCTTCGAGATCGTGGACGAGCTGGGCGACGCCCCCGACATGGTCTTCATACCGGTGGGCAACGCCGGCAACATCAGCGCCTACTGGATGGGCTTCGTCCAGTACCATCGCCTGGGGCGGGCGCGACGCCTGCCCAGGATGATGGGCTTCCAGGCCGAAGGCGCGGCGCCTATCGTGCGGGGCCAGCCGGTGGAGGACCCCCAGACCGTGGCCACCGCCATCCGCATTGGCAACCCGGCCTCTTGGCGCCTGGCCGTGGCCGCCCGCGACGAGTCGGGGGGCGTCATCGCTGCCGTCAGCGACGACGAGATACTGGAGGCCTACCGCCTGCTGGCCCAGGAGGAGGGGATCTTCTGCGAGCCCGCCTCGGCGGCGGCGGTGGCCGGCCTCATGAAGGTGGCCCGGGAGCGGGATCTCAGCGACCAGAGGGTGGTCTGCATCATCACCGGCAACGGCCTCAAGGACCCCGAGACGGCCGAGACCATCCCCGCCCAGATCGTGCCGGCCGCCCCCGACCTGCGGGCCGTGGAGACGGCCCTGGCGCTGGTCTGAGGCGTTCGAACGGGCGCCCATTTGCTGATACAATCTAGGGGAGACCTTTTTAGCGGCTGCGGCGCAAGTGCAGGGCAGGCCAAAGAAGGAGTCTCCCGACCTGGAACGGATGGCTCAGGCCGTGCGGCAGATCATCGAGGCCATCGGCGAGGACCCCCAGCGCCCCGGCTTGGCCGACACGCCCCGCCGCATCGCCCGCCTCTACGCCGAGATGTTCTCCGGCCTGCGGGAAGACCCCCTCTCGGTCCTGGGCACCACCTTCCCCGAGCCGCATCAGGAGATGGTGGTGCTGCGGGGCATCCCTTTCTACTCCCTGTGCGAGCACCATTTCCTGCCCTTCTTTGGACAGGTGCACGTGGGCTACGTGCCCGACGGGCGCGTCGTGGGGGCCAGCAAGATAGCGCGGCTGGTGGACATCCTGGCCCGTCGGCCCCAGGTCCAGGAGCGCCTGACCAGCCAGATAGCTGACTGCCTGATGGAGGGCCTGCAGCCCCAGGGTGCGGCGGTGGTGGTGGAGGCGGAGCACCTGTGCATGAGCATGCGGGGTGTCAGGAAGCCGGGCACCGTGATGGTGACCTCCGCCGTGCGGGGCGTCTTCCGCCGCCACGGCGTCACCCGCGCCGAGTTCCTGGCCCTGGTCCGGGGGGAGCGGCCATGACGGAGGCGGCCCTCGGGCCCGTCTCGGCAGCGCTGGCCGAGGAGTGGCGCGCGCTGCTGGGGCACGCTGCCCTGCGCCACGTCTTCCTCTCGCCGGCCTGGCTGCGGGCCTGGTGGGAGGAGTTCGGCCAGGGGTCGCCCACCATCGTGGCCGCCCGCCATGGGGAACGGCTGGTGGGCATCGCCCCCTTCCTGCGCCGTGGCGACGTCCTCACCTTCGCCGGCGACCCCAACGTCTGCGACTATATGGACTTCGTCCTGGCCCGAGACGTGGCTACCGAGGCCCTGGGGGAGCTGTGGCAGTCCCTGCTGCGGCTGGAGTGGAGGGAGCTGGTCCTGTGGGGGCTCTCCGAGGAGTCGCCCACCCTGGCCCTGCTGCCCGCTCTCGCCCGACGCGAGGGCCTGACCCTCCTGCAGGAGCGGGAGGACGTCTGCCCCGCGCTGGAGCTGCCGGGCACCTGGGAGGAGTACCTGGAGTCGCTGCCGGGCAAGGACAGACACGAGCTCCTGCGCAAGCTGAGGCGTCTCTACCGGGTAGGGGAGCCGTCGCTGGAGGTGCTGTCGTCTCCGGAGGAGGCGACGGCGGCGGTGGACCAGTTCCTGCACCTGCACCGCATCAGCCGACCCGACAAGGCCCGTTTCATGACGGAGGAGATGGCCCGCTTCTTCCGGCGCATGGTCTCCTACCTGTCGGAGGAGGGGTGGGTCCGCCTCTATTTCCTTCGGCTGGGCCAGGTGCGGGCCGCTGCCCTCCTGTGCTTCGTCGCCGGCGACACCCTTCAGCTCTACAACAGCGGCTACGACCCCGACTACAGCCATCTATCGGTGGGCCTGCTGTCCAAGGCGATGCTGGTGGAGCACGCCATCGCTGCCGGCTTTCGGCGGCTGGACTTCCTGCGGGGCGCCGAGCCCTACAAGTATGACCTGGGCGCCCGGGACGTGGGCGTCCACCGGCTGCGACTGCTCAGGGAGTAGGGGGCGTGTGCCGCATCGCCGTCCTCAGCTTCCACACGTCCCCGCTGGCCCTGCCGGGGACGCGCCACAGCGGCGGCCTCAACGTCTACGTGCGGTCCGTCAGCCGCGAGTTGGGGCGCCGTGGCCATTGCCTGGACATCTTCACCCGCCGCACGGACCCCGACTCGCCATCGGTGCTGGAGCTGGCGCCCAACGTGCGCCTGGTGCAGCTGGACGCGGGGCCCCTGGAGGCGGACAAGGAGGACCTCTACCCTTACCTGCCCGAGTTCGTCCGCCGAGTGGCCAGCTACGCCCAGGCGCAAGGGGTGACCTACGACCTGGTCCACAGCCACTACTGGCTGTCGGGCTGGGCGGGACAGATGCTGAGGGAGCGCTGGGGCGTGCCCCACATCATCATGTTCCACACCCTGGGCGAAGTGAAGCTCCGCTTCCACCCTGGCCAGCGGGAGCACCCCCACCGGCTGGAGGCCGAGCGGCAGATCGCCCGGGCCGCCGACCGCGTCGTGTGCGCCAGCCGCGGCGAGCGGGACGCCCTTGTCCGTCTGTACGGGGTGCCTGCCCAGCGGGTGGAGGTGGTGCCCTGCGGCGTGGACACGGGGCTGTTCCGGCCGCTGGACCGGCGCGAGGCGCGGGCCGCCCTGGGGCTGCCCCAGCAGGTGCCCATCGTCCTCTTCGTGGGGAGGCTGGAGCCGCTGAAGGGCCTGGACCTGCTGCTGCGGGCCCATGCCCGTCTGCCGGTGGCCGCCCTGCTGGTCATCGTGGGGGGCGACGAGCGGGACGAGGCCCTGCGCCTCCGACTGCGCTCCCTGGCCCGGCGTCTGGGCACCCTGGAAAGGGTCCTCTTCCTCCCTGCCGTCCCCCACGAGCGTTTGCCCCTGTATTACAGCGCTGCCGACGCCTGCGCCGTCCCTTCCCGCTACGAGAGCTTCGGCCTGGTGGCCCTGGAGAGCATGGCCTGCGGCACCCCGGTGGTGGCCTCCCGGGTGGGGGGGCTCCAGGAGCTGGTGCGGGACGGCGAGACGGGGTTCCTGGTCTCCCCTGCTCGCCCCGAGACCTTCGCCCGCGGGTTGGAGAGGCTGCTCGCTGACGCCGCACAGCGCGACTCCCTGGGACGGCGGGCGCGCTTGGTTGCCCTCGGCTACCAGTGGCCCCAGGTGGCCGAACGGGTGGAGGCCATCTACCGACAGGTGCTGGGGCCGCGCCGGCTGCTGGCAGCCCACGGCGGCTGTCGCTGACGCTGCGTTATGGACCAGCCCGCCTCCCCGGTCAGGCGCCGCTATCGCTGCCGCGACGGCTACCTGCGGCTGGAGGTGCGGTCGCCCCAGGAGTGGCAGGCCCTGGCCAAGTGTCTGGGGCGGCCCGAACTGGCCTACCCTGGCTCCTGGGAGGTGGCGGCGGCCGCGCCGCCCCGTGGCCGGCTGGGGCGGCTGCTGGAGTCCCTCTTTCGTCAGGAGCCGGTGGAGGCCTGGCTGCGGCGGCTGCAGGCCCACGGCGTCCCCTGCCGCCGGGACTAGCCCTTCAGCTGGTCAGCTGGAGGGCCGGCTGGGGGAAGCGGCGGGAGCGGGAGACGTAGTAGGCCGCCCAGGCCGCCACCAGGGTGGCCCCCAGCAGCACCGACCGCGGCCCCACCAGGTCGGCCATGCTGCCCATGGCCAGGGTGGGGGGGAGGGAGAAGGCGTCGGCCAGGGCGGCCTGAGTGGCAAACACCCGCGCCTGTGCCCCCAGCGGCGCCGAGCGGTGCAGGACGGTGCGGGCAGCCACCAGCACCCCG
>DATLZD010000064.1:0-18989 GCA_035574155.1 Dehalococcoidia bacterium
GTTAGACCCGCCGAGGTGGACAGGAGCCGTAGCGGCATCAGGGCCTGGGGCCGAGGGGGCCCTGGGCCGCGCTCCTCCTATCCTGGCCCGCGGCCGTCTAGGCCGCGGCTCCCGCCGGTGGTATACTGGCCCCATCCCCCCGGGGCAACGCGGGTGGGGATGGGGCGAGGCAGGGGCTGCCCCGCTCTGCCTCTGAAGGCCGCACCGGCAGAAAGGAGGGTCATGGCCAAAGTCCACGAGATAGCTGAGGGCATCTATCGCATCTCGACCTTCTTGAAGGTCCCCACGCCCGGTGGCGGCATCACCTTCAACCAGTACCTCATCGTGGACGAGCACCCCCTGCTGTGGCATACAGGGTCCCGTGCCATCTTCTCGGAGACGCTGGCGGCACTTAAGACGGTGCTGGAGCCGTCCCGCCTACGCTACATCTCCTGGTCCCACTGGGAGGCGGACGAGGCTGGCGCCCTCAACGAGTTCCTGCAGGTGGCGCCCAACGCCGAGCCGGTGTGTGGCCTGGTGGGGGCCATCGTCAACGTGGGCGACTTCTCGGCCCGCCAGCCACGCATCGTCAACGACGAGGAGGTGCTGGTGCTAGGGAGGAGGCGGCTACGCTTCCTGGTGACCCCGCACGTCCCCCACAACTGGAACGCCATCCTGGCCTTCGAGGAGACGACGGGCGTCCTGCTGGCCAGCGACCTCTTCACCCACTTCGGCGACCCGCCGCCGCTGGTGGAGGGCGACGTGGTGGGGCCATCGTTGGAGGCCGACCGTTTCCTGCGCCAGGAGTGGCGGACCACCTACTACCCGGTGGGCCCCCACACCGCCCGCGTCTTCGATCGGCTGGAGGCGCTCCAGCCCCGCGTGGCCGCCTGCATGCACGGGGCCGCCTTCGCTGGCGACGTGGTGCGCTCGCTGCGCGACCTGAGGTCCGAGCTCTACCGGGGCCTGCAGACCTAGGGCTGGCTCACTCGTTGCCCTCCCGCTGGCGGCGTTCCCGCTCGCGGGCCTCCTCCTCCAGCCGCCGCTCCCGCTCCTCGGGGGACTCGCCCAGCTGGACAGCGCCCTCCTCGTCGGTGCGGAGCTGGGCCTGGACCCTCTCGCCCAGGACTCCATACCACTCGCCGCCCAGGTAGTGGAGGGGACGGTAGGCGCGCTCCCCCACCAGCCAGGTCTCGTCGAAGGCCTCCCGCTCGGCCTGGACGGCCACCACCCGCCCCACGAAGAAGGTGTGGTCGCCCAGGCGCAACGCGTCCTCCAGGCCGCACTCGATCCAGGCCAGACAGTGCTCCAGCAGGGGTGCCTCTACGCGGGAGGCAGGGAACGTGGGCAGGCGGGAGATGTCCAGCTTGGCTACGTCCCGTCCGGAGACCACCCCGAAGTAGTGGGTGTGGGCCATGAGGTCGGGGCCGGGGATGTTGAGGGCGAACTCTTCGGCGAAACGGACCAGCTCGTGGCTGTGGCGAGAGGGGTGCACCGCCACCCCGATGAGGGGCGGGCGCCGCGACACCGGCGTCAGCCAGATGACGGGCGTCACGTCGGTCTGGTCGCGCCAGCGGACCGTCAGCAGGCACACTGGCCCGCCGATGACCAGGCGCAGGGCGTCCAGCACGTCCAGCTCCCTTCGCATACGCCTCACCCGATTAGGGATTATGGGCTAGAGGTCCAGCCGACGCCAACGGCTAGAGCCAGCCCCGACGCCGGAAGAAGGCGGCCATGCCCGCCCCCAGGGCCACCATCGTCGCCACCACCGCCGGGAACCCCCAGCCGCTCTCGAAGGGCGGCCACACCCGGTGGGCGAAGTTCATGCCATAGATGCCCGATAGCAGCGTCAGGGGCAGGAAGATGGTGGCCACGGCCGTCAGGACCTTCATCACCTCGTTGAGACGGTTGGAGACCACCGTCAGGTAGGTGTTGAGGGCGCTGTCAGTGAGGTCCCGTAAGGCCTCGATGAGGTACTCGGTGCGCACCAGGTGGTCGTAGATGTCCCGGAAGTAGATGTTGGCCTCGGGCCGCACCAGATGCGGGAACTCGGGGCGCGAGAGGCGGGCCAGCAGCTCCCGCTGGGGCACCGTCAGGCGGCGCAGCCTGAGGGCGTTGCCCCGCAGCCACAGCACCCGCTCCAGCAGCCCGGCCCGCTGGCCAGCCAGGGCCTCTGCCTCCAGCCTGTCCAGGGCCTCCTCCATGGCATCGATGCAGGGCAGGTAGTCGTCCACCAGTCGGTCCAGGACGGCGTGCAGCAGCCAGTCGGGCCCGCGCCGCAGGGGCAGGCCGTCCTCCAGGCAGCGCTGGCGGATGCCCTCCAGGGCCGGCAGCGGGCCATGGTGACAGGAGACGACGTAGCTGCGACCCAGGTAGAGGCACACCTCCTGGGTGACCACCTCGCCGAAGGGCTCGTAGCGGCCCAGGGCGTGAAAGACGATGAAGATGTAGTCGTCGTGCTCGTCCAGCTTGGGCGGGTTGGGCTCCGGCGTGAGAGCGTCCTCGATGGTCAGGGGGTGGAAGCGGAAGACGCCCCCCAGGACCTCCTCGGCCTCGGCAGCGTTCCCGGAGGTGTCCAGGTCAGCCCACAGGTGCTGGCCGGAGGCGAGGGCCTCCCGCAGGGCGTCCAGCCCCTGGAGGGGCTGGGCCGTCCCCTCGTCGCTTACCACCAGCACCTGCAGCATGACAGCGGTCACCGCCATTTTAGCGCCCGTAGGCCTCCGGGCTGGTAAAATGGCCCTGGCCATGGCGGCGCGGGTGCTGGTGGGCACGTGTTCCTGGACGGACAAGACCCTCCTGGAGAGCGGCTGGTACCCGCCCGAGGCGCGCACCCCAGAGGACCGCCTGCGCTACTACGCCCGCCACTTCCCCATCGTGGAGGTGGACAGCTCTTACTATGCCTTGCCCAGCCCCCGCAATTCCCTCCTCTGGGCCCAGCGCACGCCAGACGGCTTCGTCTTCGACGTCAAGGCCTTCGCCCTGTTCACCCACCACCCGACGCCGCCGCGGTCCCTGCCCAAGGACTTGCTGGAGGAGCTTCCGGTCGAGCTGCGCCAGAAGCGCAACCTCTACTACCGTGACCTGCCGTCCGAGCTCACGGACGAGCTGTGGCGGCGCTTCGCCCAGTCCCTGTCCCCCCTGGCGCTGGCCGGCAAGCTGGGGGTCGTCCTCCTCCAGTTCCCGCCCTGGTTCCAGCCGGGGCGCGACTCGCGTCAGTACATCGCCTCGTTGTCAGAGCGGTTGCCGGGCCTGGAGGTGGCGGTGGAGTTCCGACAGGCCCGGTGGCTGGCCGAGGAGCGCGACCGGCGCCAGACCCTGAGCTTCCTCCGGGAGCACGGCCTGCCCCTGGTCTGCGTGGACGAGCCCCAGGGCTTCGCCTCCAGCGTGCCGCCCCTGGCCGAGGTGACGGCGCCCTTGGCCTTAGTCCGCTTCCATGGCCGCAACTCCGCCACCTGGGAGGCCAAGGGCCTCACCACCGCCGAGCGCTTCAACTACCTCTACACCCCCGAGGAGCTGGAGGAGTGGGTGCCGCGCATCGGGCGCATGGCCCAAGAGGCAGAGGAGGTCCACGTCCTGTTCAACAACTGCTACCGCGACTACGCCGTGCGCAATGCCCGGCAGATGGCCCAGGCCCTGGGCCGGGCACCGGAGCAGCGGGGGCCGCTGCTCTGACTCTGGCAGGGAGCATCCACCTTCGCTACACTGGTGAGCGGTGAGGGCCTCCACCTTCCTGAGCGAGCTGTGGCTCCCGCTGCCGCCCCAAGAGGTCTTCCCCTTCTTCGCCGAGGCGCGCAACCTGCAGGAGATAACGCCGCCCTGGCTCAGCTTTCGCGTCCTGTCCCAACGTCCTCGGTCCATGGGCCAGGGCACCGTCATCGACTATCGGCTGCGCCTGCACGGCGTCCCCCTGCGCTGGCGCAGCGAGATCACCGTCTGGGAGCCGCCGCACCGCTTTGTGGACGTGCAACGCCGCGGCCCCTACCGCCTCTGGGAGCACGACCACCTCTTCCTGCCCCATGACGGCGGCACCCTCGTCCGCGACCGGGTCCGCTACGCCGTGCCGGGCGGCCCCTTGCTGGCCCCCCTCCTGGACCGGCTGCTGGTCCGCCCCGATCTGGAGCGCATCTTCGCCTACCGGCGGCGGCGCCTGCTGGAGCTCCTCGGCGGAGGGTGAGAGGTTGACGGAAAGGGCTGCCCCCTCGTCAGGCCCTCGCCTGCGGCCCCTGGACGTGCGCCTGTTCGGGCAGGGCAGTCAGGCCTTCTACTACCTGCGGGACCCCTTGGGCCTCTCGCCCCAGGACACCTTCCTGCCAGCCTGGCTGGGGCCGCTGCTGGCCCTGATGGACGGGACCCGCGACCTGCCCCAGCTCCAGGCGGCGTTCCAGCTCCTCACTGGTCGCTACCTGCCCTTGTCGCAGTTGGAGTCCCTGGTGCGGGAGCTGGACGAGAGGTTGCTCCTGGAGGGGCCACGGCTGGCCGAGGCCCGTCGGCGTGCCCTAGAGGAATATCGGACTGCTCCCCACCGGCCGCCTGCCCTGGCGGCCAAGGTCTACCCAGCCGACCCGCAGGAGCTGGTGCGGGCGTTGGACGACTACTGCGCCCGCGCCGGCCCACCGCCTCCCCTGCCCGAGGGGGCGCAGGTGACGGGGGTCATCAGTCCCCACATCGACTATGGACGCGGCTGGCGGACCTATGCCCTCGTCTGGCAGGCGGCCGCCTCCGCCTGCCGGCAGGCGGACGTGGCAGTGGTCTTCGGGACGGACCACTCCGGCTCCCTTGGGCGCCTCACGCTGACGCGCCAGAGCTACGCCACGCCCCTGGGGGTGCTACCCACCGATGGGGAGGCGGTGGATGCCCTGGCCGCCGCCCTGGGCGAGGACGAGGCCTTTGCCGAGGAGCTCCACCACCGCGGGGAACACTCCATCGAGCTACCGTTGGTCTGGCTCCATTACCTGCGAGGCGGCGCCCCCGTGCCGGTGGTGCCCGTCCTCTGCGGAGGCCTTCTCAGGGCCGACGAGGGGGCACGGGCACGTATCGGGGAGGCGCTGACGGCCCTGCGGCGGTCCCTGCAGGGGAGGAGGGTGTTGGTGATAGCCGGGGCGGACCTGGCGCATGTGGGTCCCGCCTTCGGTGACCCGGCGCCCTACGACCTCACGGCCCGCATCCGGCTGCGGGGGGCCGACGCCCGACTGCTGTCCGCCATCGAGGCGGCCGACGCCGACGCGTTCCTGTCGGAAGTGGCCGCCGAAGGGGACCGTTTCCGCATCTGCGGCCTTTCGCCCATCTACCTGGCCCTGAAGCTGCTGGCGGGGGGCCGTGGGCTGTCCATGGGCTACGACCAGTGTCCAGCCGACCCGGAGGGGGGCTCCCTGGTCTCGGTGGTCGGGGCCGTGGTGTGGCGCTAGGCGCCACGCGGGAGGAAGTGCGGCGCGGCCCTCCTAGCTTGGTCCGCTGGCGCCCCGGGGCCCAGCTGGACTGGAAGTTGCGTTACCGTGCGGCCCTCCCCGCTTGAGCCGCTGGCGCCCCCGGCAGGACTCGAACCCGCAGCCTCCTGGTCCGAAGCCAGGCGCTCTGTCTGGCCGCCAGGTTCGACGCCGCAGTCATGCCGCAGTCACGCCGCCTCCCGCTAAGCGACGGCATCATACCACGGTCGGGGGAAGGAGTGTAACGCCTTTGTGCTATATGCAGGCCAACGCAACATGCACTACTTCGCCTGGTTGGAGGAGTTTCTAAGGCTCGCCTTGCGCTACCAGCGCATGCTCGGCACCTTCGCCGCCCTGGCCTACCTCGCCTGCTTCCTTATCGTCTCGAGGCTTTCAGGATGAGTTCGGCTAGTAACATCACCACTCCAAGCTTCTCGTCCAGTCGTTGTGGTCGGGATAACTGTCCTGGAAAGGCCAGACCTCCCAGACGTAGTGGATGCTGGAGGCAGATCCTTGCGGAAAGTGGCCCCCCTCGCTAGCACTGTTGATATCCCACAGTCCTCCCAACCCGACGTTGGTGACGTGAGCCTCATGAACGTGGACCCCGCTCCACGGGCAGTAAGCCTTCTCCTGTGTCGTCATCCAGCCGACCCCACCCCAATTCTTTTCGCCCGACTGCGACACGTGCAGATCAGCGATCCACGTGTCTGGCCCACCGCTATCGGCGTGCAAGAATCTAACGAGGCCGCGAAACTGGGGCTCCCCCTCCCTCCAGATCTGCGCATCCACAGCTTTGCAGGTCAGATACGGGTTAGTGGCGCGCCACACTGCGCCCACCTTGGTCGCACTACGGTAGAGCGGGCTGTGGCCCCAGGCCCTGAACGAAAAGGCCCGCTCCAGGCCCGAGGGGGGCGTCGTTGTAGGTGGTCCAGTCTAGCCCGACACCGTTGGGGTCTGGGCAGGCGCTGTGATAGCCACAGCTCAAGTGTCCCCAGCTCGAGCCCGTGGGGACGGTCAACATGAACTTAAAGCTGTAGGTCTGCGAGACGACGTTGCCTGGCGCGCCGGGGAATAGCAGGCCCGCCACGAAGCCAAGGCCAGCCGCCGCCAGCAGAAGGCTAGTCCGTGCCTTCATCCCAAGCTCTCCGCTACCCTCAGGGTCTCCTCGTAGGGCAGGGACTCTCCCACCACCACGGTCAGGCCCCACGGCTCCGGGAAGAAGACCACCGTCGTGGACATGAAGCCGTCGCGCCGCATGGGCTCCACGACGACGGCTGGCCTGCCGCCCACCGTGGCCGCCCTTACCCGGTCGGCCGGGTACAGGCCTTCAAAGCGGCGCTCGGGATTGCTCTGCTTGATGATGATCAGCGTGCCCACACCCCCCACCACCCAGGCCCTGGTCGCACTCTTGACCTGTCCATCGCAGGTGATGATGGGCGGGACCGGGTCCGTGTACCAGATCTCCTTGGCCCCGGCAGGGAGATGGCCCGGCTGGATATCGTAGGGAGTGCCCTGGGCCACCTGCCAATCATGGTGCCACTCGAGCTTGCCGCTGCAGCGCTCGGCACCGTCACCCTGCCCCAGGGTCACGCCGTTGATCGTGCCCACGAATGGCGGCTTGGCTGCCTCCTCCTGCCGCTGGCGGGCCGCTGCCTGCCATTCCTCCAGGGGCACCTCAGCCCAGGTGGGAGTGGCGCTGGGAGGCACCGTTGGCCCAGCCTGCGCGGGCTCCTGGGGCCCGGCGACGAGCCGCGTCGCGAGGAAGGCCGCCAGCGCGACAAGGAGCGGGGCGCCTAACAGCGCTAGGAGCCTTGGCCGCATTTTCCCCACCTCCCGTCAATCAGCCCTGAAGCGATTTCAATCGTAGCGGGGGGGCATGCTGTCAAGAGGCGCTACCACCTGACCCCTTTCTGGCTTGGCTGGCTAAGGGGGGCCCACCTCGGCATAGTGCGTGATGCGGGGCCTATCTCCAGGGTCATCGCCGTGGTGTGCGCCATGGCGGCCGCTATCCCAGGTAGAGAGCATCCGCCGAATCGTAGGAATCAGCGTCGGCCCGGGACGGTGGCTTCACCGCCGAGGGGCATCTGCGAGCAGTTAGGCTGACAGCGGGAGATTGATTCAGCGGCGAGCTCGCTTGACGCCCCCGCTTTGAGGCTGTAACGTCTTGCAGGGCCCCGGTGCGGCTGTAAAGGGCCGCGGTTTGCGAGCCCCGCAGGCCGCCTGGAGTTGGTGCCGGGGCCCTTCCTCACTAGCCCAGTAAGGAGGCGCTTGACAGGGCCGTTATGGGGATGTCACAGATATGGCCCGCTGGCGCCCCCGGCAGGACTCGAACCCGCAGCCTCCTGGTCCGAAGCCAGGCGCTCTGTCCAGTTGAGCTACGGGGGCGCCCCGCTCCAGTGTAACATCCCGTCCCGCCGTCTATTAAGGGCCGTCGGCGGCCGCAGGACCGCCCCGCGTTGTAGGGCCTGACGCGCTGTGGTCAAATAGGGATGTGGAGGGGCAGGAAAGATGACCCCGGAGCAGGACGTCCAGCTCCTGGTCCACCAGGTGGAGGAGATGCTGGCCAACGACTCCTCCCAGGTGGAGGAGTTGGCGTCCCTCGTCGGCTCCATCCACCCGGCGGACCAGGCGGAACTCTACCGCCGCCTCTCCCCCTCCCAGCGGGAGGCCTTCCTAGCCCTCCTCAACTCGGAAGGCCTGGCCCGCCTGCTACAGCACCTGCCCGAGGAAGAGGTCGAGGCCCTGGTGGCCCGCATGCCCCGGGAGACCCTGGCGCGGGTCCTGGACCACATGGACTCGGACGAGGCCGCCTACATCATCCGCTCCCTGCCTCCGGCCGATGCCGCCAGGGTGCTGGCCAACATGCGCACCGCTGCCGACGTGGCGCCCATCCTCCAGCACGCCGAGGACACGGCCGGCGGTCTCATGACCCGCGGCTACGTAGCCCTCCACCCAGACATGACCGTCCAGGAGGCCATCAGCTATCTGCGGCTCCATCAGCCCTTCGCCCAGGAGGGCTACTACCTCTACGTGCTGGACGGTGCCAACCGGCTGCAGGGAGTGGTGAACCTGCGGCAGCTCATCGTGGCCAGCCCGAGCACACCCATCTCCCAGCTCATGACCCGGGACGTCATCTCGGTGCCGCCCGAGACGGACCAGGAAGAGGTGGCGCGCCTCATTCAGCGCTACCGCCTGCGGGCGCTGCCGGTGGTGGACGAGAAAGGGGTACTGCTGGGCATCATCACCGCCGATGACGTGCTGGACGTGGTCACCGAGGAGGCCACCGAGGACCTCTACCGTCTGGCAGGCGTGGGCGTGGAGGAGAGGGCTCTCAGCCCCCTGCGTGAGTCCCTCAAGCGTCGCATCCCCCACCTGGTGGTGAACCTGCTTACGGCCTTCGTCTCGGGCCTCACGGTCAGCGCCTTCGAGGGCACCGTGGCGCAGGCCGCTGCCCTGGCGGTGTTCATGCCCATCATCGCCGGCCACGGGGGCAACACGGGGACCCAGGCGGCCACGGTCATGGTCCGCTCCCTGGCCCTGGGCGACGTCACGCCCCGGGACACAGTACGCATCATCGCCAAGGAGGTGGCCTTCGGCCTGGTGCATGGGGCCCTGGCGGGCACCTTGGCCGCCGGTCTGGCCCTGGCCCTCTACCAGAACCCCTGGCTGGCGGCTGTAGTCTTCGGGTCGATGGTGGGCAACGTGCTGGTGGCCGGGGTAGTGGGCGCCCTCATACCCCTGGCCCTGCAAGCGGTAAAGATAGACCCCGCCCTGGCCTCCTCCATCTGGCTGACCACCTTCACCGATGTCATGGGCTTCCTGATGCTGCTGGGGGCCGGGACGCTGCTGGTGGACAGGCTCACCTGACGGAGGGAGAGCTGGGGTGGACGGCGGGATTCGAACCCGCGATCTCCAGGGCCACAGCCTGGCGCCTTGACCGCTAGGCGACGTCCACCGTGCGAGACCAGGCCCCTGCCACGGCAGGGGCCTGTCCAGATAGAAATCTAGCACCCCCCTGAACGGCAGTCAAGGCGAGCGGCGCCAGAACTGCCAGGGGCGTCGGCGTCGCTCTGTCGCCTGCTGCCCCTGGGCCAGCAGCTCCCGCGCCCGCTGCAGGTGGGGGCGCAGCCCCCGGTGCAGGTGCAGGGCCTCCTCGGCCACCACCAGGGCGTATTCGGGCTCCTGGGCTACCTGCGGGAAGAGGTGCCGCAGCAGATCGTCGAAGCCGGGGGCGAGGGAGCGGGGCCGCCCCGATGCCCCAGCCACCGTGTCCAGCAGGGGGTAGGACTTCAGCTCGTTGATGATGGACAGGAGGGCCGTGTCCAGGCGCAGGAGCTGGAAGGGCGTCAGGACGATGGACGCCTCCTCCCGTCCCAGCAGCGGCTCCAGGATCCGGGGCAGCTCCCGCAGGCCGTGCTCGTACTCCTGGAGGGTATCGGGGTCGATCTCGGAGCCAGGGCGGGCCAGGTGGTAGCCCACCGCCAGGTAGACCACCCGCACCTGCTGCCCCGAGAGCTGGAGGGCGAAGCGGGGGGTCATGGCGAGGGCGTCGCCCCCTCCAGCGCCCGTCGCCACTCCCGGAGCTGGGCGGCGTGCTCCTGGTAGTGTCCCCAGGTGTCCCAGCGTAGGCGGCGCCGCAGCCGCGACTCGGTGCGGCCGGGGACGTGGGGGAGGGTCTGCAGGCACTCCAGCAGGCGGCGGTGGGTCTCGCGGGCCCGCTGCCAGGCCTCGGCCAGGGAGAGGCCCTGCCAGCGCTCCATGTCGCGGGCGTTGAAGGCGTCGATGCTACCGTAGCGCGGCAGGGGTCGGCCCTCCAGGATGACGGGGGCGGCCTGGAGGAATTCCTCCTCCCAGGTGGCGATGTGGCAGAGGAGGTCGCGGGCCGACCAACGGCCCACCGCCCCCGGCCGCAGCATCGCCTCCTCGGGCAGGCCATCCAGTAGGGCCATCAGCCCCCGCCACTCGGCATCCACCATGGCCACGAGCTCCTGCCGCGTGCGCGGTGGCACAGCCCTACCCCCTACCGTCCAGCCTCACGCCGTGCTTCTCGAGGACGCGGCGGAGGTACTGGCCGGTGAGGCTCTCCTCCACCCGCGCCACCTCCTCGGGGGTGCCCTCGGCCACCACCCGCCCGCCCCGGTCGCCGCCCCCCGGCCCCAGGTCGATGATGTGGTCGGCCTGCTTGATGACGTCCAGGTGGTGCTCGATGACCAGCACCGTGTTGCCCGCGTCCACCAGTCGGTGCAGGACCCGCACCAGGTTGTTGACGTCCTCAAAGGAGAGCCCTGTGGTGGGCTCGTCCAGGATGTAGAGGGTGCGGCCGGTGGCCCGCCGCGACAGCTCGGTGGCCAGCTTCACCCGCTGGGCCTCGCCCCCCGACAGGGTGGTGGCCGGCTGGCCCAGGCGGATGTAGCCCAGCCCCACGTCGTGCAGCGTCTGCAGCTTCTGGCGGACCTGGGGGAAGGCGTCGAAGAACTCCAGCGCCTCGTCCACCGTCATGTCCAGGACCTCGGCGATGTTCTTGCCCCGGAAAGTGATCTCCAGGGCCTCGCGGTTGTAGCGCTTGCCGTGGCAGACCTCGCAGGGCACCTCCACGTCGGGCAGGAACTGCATCTCGATCTGGATGTAACCCTCCCCCTGGCAGGCCTCGCAGCGGCCCCCCTTCACGTTGAAGGAGAAGCGGCCGGGCTTGTAGCCCCGCAGCCGCGCCTCGGGCACCGAGGCGAACAGCTCCCGGATGGGCGTGAAGGTCCCGGTGTAGGTGGCGGGGTTGGAGCGGGGGGTGCGGCCGATGGGCGACTGGTCGATGTTGATGACCTTGTCGATGTGCTCCAGCCCCAGCAGGGCGTCGTGCTCGCCCGGGCGGTCCTTGGCCCCGTACAGGGCCTGGGCCGCACGCTTGTAGAGGATCTCGTAGACCAGGGTGGACTTGCCCGAGCCCGAGACGCCCGTGACGCAGACGAACTTGCCCAGGGGGATGCGGACGGTGATGTCCTTAAGGTTGAACTCCCGCGCCCCCACGATGACCAGTTCCTTGCCGTTGCCCGGCCGCCTCACCTTGGGCAGCGGTATCTCCCTGCGGCCCGACAGGTAGGCGCCGGTGACCGACTGGGGATGGGCGCAGATGTCCTCCAGGGTGCCGGTGGCCACCACGTAGCCGCCGTCGCGGCCGGCGCCCGGCCCCAGGTCGATGATGTAGTCGGCGGCGCGGATCATGGCCTCGTCGTGCTCCACCACGATGACGGTGTTGCCCAGGTCCCGCAGCCGCTTCAGGGTAGCGATGAGCCTGTCCTCGTCGGCCGGATGCAGGCCGATGGACGGCTCGTCGCACACGTAGAGCACGCCCATCAGACCGGAACCGATCTGGGTGGCCAGGCGGATGCGCTGGGCCTCGCCCCCGGCCAGGGTGCCGGTGCGGCGGTCCAGGGTCAGGTAGTCCAGCCCCACGTCCACCAGGAAGCGTAGGCGGCTGGCTATCTCCTTCAGGACCTGGCGGGCGATGGCCGCTTCCCGCTCCGAGAGGGGGCTCCTGGGGCCCTGCAGGTGCTCCACCCATTCCAGGGCCTGCCGGATGTCCATCTGGGTCACCTGGTAGATGTTGAGGCCGTCCACCGTCACCGCCAGGGACTCGGGGCGCAGGCGGGCGCCCTTGCAGGCGGGGCAGGGGCTCTCGGCCATGTAGCGCTCGATCTCGGCCTTCACGTAGTCCGAGTCGGTCTCCCGGTAGCGGCGCTCCAGGGCCGGGATCACCCCCTCGTAGGTGGTCTCGTAGGTGCTGGAGCGGCCGTACTGGTTGGTGAAGCGCACCGGCACCGGGTCAGGGGCGCCGTAGAGGACGATGCGCAGGTGCTCCGGGGCCAGCTCCCGCACCGGGACCCGCGTGGAGAACCCGTATTTCTCGGCCACCGCCTCCAGCAGCCGATAGTACCACTGGGAGATGGAGGCGGCCCGCGCCCAGGGCTGGATGGCCCCCTCGGCCAGGGAGAGGTCCTTGTTGGGGATGACGAGGTCGGGGTCCAGTTCCAGCTTCACCCCCAGGCCGGAGCAGGCCCGGCAGGCACCGTGGGGCGAGTTGAAGCTGAAATTGCGGGGCTCCAGCTCGCCCAGGGATACGCCACAGTGGACACAGGCCAGGTGCTCCGAGTAGAGGCGCTCCTCCTCCCCCTCTGCCCACACCTGGACGATGCCCCCCGCCAGCTTGAGGGCCGTCTCCACCGAGTCGGTGACGCGGGTGCGGAAGGCCTCGGCCCCCTCCCCGTCGGCCTCCACCGCCAGGCGGTCGACCACCACCTCGATGGAGTGGTTCTTGTAGCGGTCCAGGGGCGGGATCTCGTCGGCCAGGTCGTATATCTGGCCGTCCACCCTCACCCGCACGAAGCCGGCGCGCCGGGCATCCTCGAAGACGTGCTGGTGCTCCCCCTTGCGACCGCGCACCACCGGCGCCATGATCATCAGCCTCTTGCCCCGGGGCAGGGAGAGGATGGAGTCGACTATCTGCTGGACGGTCTGGCGCTGGATGGGCCGGCCGCACTGGGGGCAATGGGGGCGACCCACCCGGGCGAAGAGGAGGCGCAGGTAGTCGTAGATCTCCGTCTGGGTGGCCACAGTGGAGCGGGGATTGCGGGAGGCCCCTTTCTGGTCGATGGAGATGGCGGGCGAGAGGCCCTCGATGTAGTCCACATCGGGCTTCTCCATCAGCCCCAGGAACTGGCGGGCGTAGGCCGAGAGGGACTCCACGTAGCGCCGTTGCCCCTCGGCATAGATGGTGTCGAAGGCCAGGGACGACTTGCCGGAGCCCGATACGCCGGTGATGACCACCAGCTTGTCGCGGGGTATCTCGACGTCTATGTTTTTAAGGTTGTGTTCACGGGCACCGCGTATGATGATGGAGTCGAGTGGCATAACGCTGCTGAGCCCGCCGCTGGGGTGTCAAATGCTAATTTTAGGGCAGTTTAGGTGCCTAATCAATATCGTTATGTCTGGTGCGGCCCCGGAGGGTGGCGGGAGGCGGGCCGGGAGCGCGCCGTGATCTTCATCTACGCCGACCTCCTGCGCGAGGACCCCATCGCCTTTCTGGTCTTCTTCGGGGCAGTGGTGGTGGCCCTCCTGGCCGGCATCTCCTTCCATGAGTTCTCCCACGCCTACCTGGCCAACGCCCTGGGCGACCCCACACCGCGGCTGGCGGGACGTGTATCCCTCAACCCCCTGGCCCATCTCGACCCGGCCGGCACCGTCATGCTCTTCCTGGTGGGTTTCGGCTGGGGCAAGCCGGTGCCGGTGAACGGCCGACTGCTGCGCAACGGCGAGAAGGTGGGCATGGCCATGGTGGCGGCGGGGGGGCCCCTGTCCAACTTCCTGCTGGCGGCGGTAGCCGGCCTGCCCCTCAAGTTCGGCCTGGTGCCGTGGCTGCCGGCCTTCGACTCGCGGGCCGTCAACCGCTTCATCTTCGGGACCTGGGAGCCACAGGAGTACCTGGGGCTGTTCCTGTCCACCATCGCCCTGGTGAGCATCATCCTGGGCGTGTTCAACTTGGTGCCCCTCTTCCCCCTGGACGGGCACCGGGTGGTGCCGGCCTTCCTCTCGGACCGGGCCGCCTATGCCTACAACGAGTTCCAGGCCCGCTGGGGGATGGGCATCCTCTTCCTGCTGTTGGTGTTGCCTTTCCTGACCGGCGGCCGCTTCGGTCCCCTGTTCGAGCTGATGCGTCCGGTCATCAACGCCCTGGCGCGGCTGTTCACGGGCATCGACACCGATGTCTTCGGCTGACGGCCCCCTGTCCCGTGCCCTCTACCGCGTCCGCCAGTTCCTTTCCTCCCTCCGCCCACGGCTGGGCAGGGAGGAGGTGGCCGAGGCCGGGGCCGTGCTGGGGCCTTCCCTCTTCCCCCTGTTCATGGCCATGTCCCCGAGGGACCGGCGACATTGCCTGGACGTCTACCGTCGCCTCCGGCAGGCAGGCTGCCAGGACCGGGAGCTGCTGATGGCCGCCCTGCTGCACGACGTGGGCAAGGGGCAGCGGGTGCGCCTCTGGCACCGGGTGGCCTATGTGCTGCTGTCGGCCACCGCGCCGGGTCTCCTGTCGCGGGCGGGAGGGGGGTTGGCCGTCCTCCGCGACCACGGGCAACTGGGGGCAGCCATGCTGGCCAGGGCCGGTGCCCCCCCGGCGGTGGTCGACCTGGTGCGTCGCCACGAAGAGGCTGCAGAGGGCGAGGAGCGCCTGGCCCTTTTGCAGCAGGCCGACGACTCGTGCTAATCTCTTCTTGCCGAGGCCAAGAAAGGGGCAAAAACGGTAGGGTGGGGCCACCCCTTGGCAACTGAGACGCACCGCATCGCCATCATCGGACTGGGCCTCATCGGCGGCTCCCTCGGTATGGCCATCCGTGCCGCCCGCCTGCGGGACGTGGAGGTGGTGGGCTACGACCGCGACGGTGGGGCCATGTCCAAGGCCAAGCGCCTGGGGGCCATCGACCGCGAGGCCCGCGACCTGGCGCGGGCCGTGGAGGGCGCCAGCCTGGTGGTCATCGCCACCCCCATTCTGGCCATACGTGAGGTGATGCGGGAGGCGGCCCCCCACCTCTCGCCGGGGGCCGTGGTCACCGACACCGGCAGCACCAAGGCCGCCGTCCTGTCCTGGGCACGGGAGCTATTGCCCCAGGGGGTCCACTTCGTCGGTGGGCATCCCATGGCCGGCAAGGAGGCCCAGGGCATCGACAACGCCCAGGCCGACCTCTTCCGCGAGCGGGCCTATTGCCTCTGCCCCGACCCTCAGGCCGACGAGGGGGCGGTCCGGGCCGTCCTGGGCCTGGTCCATCTGGTGGGGGCCACCCCCTTGTTCATCGACCCTGAGGAGCACGACCAGTATGTGGCGGCGGTGAGCCATCTGCCGCTGGTGGTGGCCACCGCCCTCTTCACCCTGGTGCGGGGCAGCACCGGCTGGGCGGAGATGGCGCCCTTGGCCGCCAGCGGCTTTCGCGACACCACCCGCCTGGCCTCCGGCGACCCCGAGATGAGCCACGACATCTGCCTCACCAACCAGGAGGCCATCCTCCACTGGCTGGACAGGATGATAGGCGAGCTCTACCGTTACCGCCGCCTCATCGCCGAGGGGGGAGCGGAGCTGTTTGAGACCTTCGCCCGTGCCCAACTGGAGCGGGACGCCTTCATGGCCAAGAAGGTGGTGGGCCGCGAGCAGCCCCAGGTGGAGTTGCCCGACTTCAAGGAGGCCCTGGCCTCCCTCTTCATCGGCCGTGCCCTGACCGAGCGCATGCGCAAGCTATCGGAGCTGGGGGCGGGGCCCCAGGCCGAGCGGCCCCCGCGCGAGGACCGCACGCAGCGACTGGCCCGCCTCATGCGGGAGCGCCTGGAGCGCGACCTCAGACGGGACCTGGGAAAGGAGGACGGCGGCCAGCACCCGCCGCGGGAGTGAGGGCCGGTGGTGAGGACAGTGGCCCCCGCCCGCCGCTTGCGGGGCACCCTCTCGCCCCCCGGCGACAAGTCCATCAGCCACCGGGCGGCCATCCTCAACGCCCTGGCCCAGGGCGAGGTGCTGGTGGAGAACTTCCAGCGGGGCGCCGACTGTCTGGCCACCCTGCGCTGCCTGGACCTCCTGGGGGTCCGCTGGCGTTGGCAGGGGGCAGAGGCCGTGGCCATAGAGGGCGTAGGGCTGGACGGCCTGCGAGAGCCCCCTGCGCCCCTGGACTGCCGCAACTCGGGCACCACCATGCGGCTGCTGGCCGGCGTCCTGGCCGGCCAGCCCTTCTTCTCGGTCCTCACCGGCGACGCCTCCCTTCGCTCGCGGCCCATGGGCCGCATTGCCGGGCCGCTGCGGGCTATGGGCGCCCAGGTCTGGGGACGGCAGGGAGGCCAGCTGGCCCCCCTGGCCATCAGCGGCCGCCGCCCTTTGCGGAGCCTGGAGCACCGGCTGCCGGTAGCCTCGGCCCAGGTCAAGTCCTGCCTCCTGCTGGCAGGCCTCTACGGCGACGGCGATACCACGGTCCAGGAGCCGGGGCCCTCCCGCGACCACACCGAGCGGATGCTCGCGGCCATGGGCGTTCGCCTGGAGCGGAGGGACGGCCTCGTGCGTCTCTCGCCGCCCACAGGAGGCCTGCAACCCCTCTCCCTGCGGGTCCCAGGAGACTTCTCGGCCGCTGCCTTCTGGCTGGTGGCCGCCGCCTGCCATCCCGATGCCGAGGTCCGGCTGCAGGGGGTGGGCATCAACCCCACTCGGACCGGCCTCCTGGACGCCCTGCGCCTCATGGGGGCCGACATCTCCTTGCAGGAGCAGCGCACCTGGGGGGCCGAGCCGGTGGCCGACATCGTCGTCCGTTCCTCCCGGCTGCGGGGCATCGAGGTGGGAGGGGAGATGGTGCCTCGCCTCATCGACGAGGTGCCCCTGCTGGCCCTGGCCGGATGTTTCGCCGAGGGGGAGACGGTGATCCGCGACGCGGCCGAGCTGCGAGTCAAGGAAAGTGACCGCCTGCGGGCCACGGCCCGGGAGCTGCGGCGCCTGGGTGCCCAGGTCGAGGAGTTGCCCGATGGGCTGCGGGTGCGCGGCGGCATCCGCCTGCGGGGCTGCCGCGTAAGGAGCTATGGCGACCACCGGCTGGCTATGGCCCTGGCCGTGGCCGGCCTGCTGGCATCGGGAGAGACGGTTATTGGTAATCCCGACGTCGTGTCGGTATCATATCCTAATTTCTGGAGGGATCTGGAGCGACTCGCCTCGTCCTAGAGCGAGTGGCGCGAGGGAGGAGTGAGAAGGATGGCCACAGAGCTCGTCCACGTCGGCTTCGGCAACTATGTGGCCCTTAACCGGGTGGTGGCGGTGGTCACCCCCAACTCGGCCCCCATCCAGCGCCTGGTGCGGGACGGCAAGAAGCGGGGCATCATCAAGGACATGACCCAGGGTCGGCGCACCAAGTCGGTGCTGTTCATGGACGACGGCTCCATCGTCCTGGCGGCCATCACCCCAGAGGCCATCTACGGCCGGGCCATGCGCCTGGGTGCCGCTGAGGCGACACCCGACGAGGGCACAGCTCCGGCCCGCCGACGGAGGGCGGCCAGCGGTGGCTAGACTCGTCCATCTGGGCCTGCGCAACTACGTCCCCGCCGACCGCATCGCTGAGTGCCACCGGGCCGACCAGGCCTGGGTCCAGCGACTGGTGAGGGCGGCCAAGCGCGGCAGCCCGGGCGTCCCTATCCTCGACCTGACCAACGGCCGTCGCACCCGCAGCGTCGTCTTCTTGGCCACGGGGCACCTGGTGCTCTCGGCCCTCTCCCCGGAGACCATCCGCAACCGGCTGCGGGCCGCTCAGCGATAGGGCCGGTGGCGGAATCACCCCTGTTGGTGGTCATCACCGGCCCGTCAGGGGTGGGCAAGGACACGGTGCTGCGGGCCTTGGCCCGCCGCCTGGGCAGGCGTGTCCACGTGGCTGTCACCGCCACCACGCGCCCGCCGCGCCCCGACGAGCGCCACGGCGTCCATTACTACTTCCTCTCCCCGCAGGAGTTCGAGGCCCTGCTGGAGAGGGGGGAGCTGCTGGAGAACGCCGTCGTCTACGGCCACCGTTACGGAGTCCCCCGCGCCCCCCTGCGCCGGGCGCTGGCGCAGGGGCAGGACGTGCTGCTGCGCACCGACGTCCAGGGCGCCCGCTACATCAAGTCCCAGGTGCCCCAGGCCGTCACCGTCTTCCTCCTGCCCCCATCCCTGGAGGAGCTGGAGCGGAGGCTGAGGCAGCGGGGCCACGACTCCCCCCAGCAGATGGCCCTCCGCCTGGAGACGGCCAGGCGCGAGCTGGAGGCAGCCGACGAGTTCGACTACCGGGTCGTCAACGACAGGGTGGAGGCCGCGGTGGACCGGCTAGTGCGGATCGTGGAGCAGGAGAGGAGGCGCCCGGACCGCGTCCCTCCCCGCCTTTAGCCCTCGCCCTGTCGGGGCCGGCGAGGGCGGCCCTCGCCGTCAACGACAGCCTCGTCCTCCGCGGGGGCCTCCGTCAGGGCCGGCACCGCCTCCATCTCCCCCAGGGACGGGAAGTGGCTGCGACGCAGGGGCACCTCCTTCAGGAACAGCCCCACCACCAGGGCGGAGATGCAGATGGCGAAGGCCAGCAGGAAGCCATCGCCTATGGCCTCGGCCAGGGAGGCCCGCGCCGCCTCCACCACCCGCTGGAACAGGGCACCGCCATCGGGCCCCAGCGCCTCGAACCGCTGCTGCAGGGCCACCAGCGCCTCCCTGCTCAGCAGGAAGTCCCTCTCCCTGACCACCGCCAGCAGGGATGAGGGCAGCGCCTGGGCCTCGGGCGGCAGCCTCCGGGCCAGCTCATGCCCGAAGGCCCCATTGATATGGGAACCCACGATGGCCACCCCCATCACGGCCCCTATCTGGCGCAGGAACTGGATGGCCGAGGTGGACACCCCCAGAAAGCGATGGGGCAGGGCGTTCTGCACGGCCAGCGTCAGGGTCGGCATGGACAGGCCCAGGCCGATGCCCAGCATCACCATGTCCAGGGTCACCCGCAGGCGGGGGCTGTCCGCCTCCAAGCGGGTGAACATGAACATGGCCAGGGGCACCACCGCCAGCCCTGTCAGGGTCAC
>DATLZD010000065.1:0-7741 GCA_035574155.1 Dehalococcoidia bacterium
CCCCGCCGACGCTGTGGCCCCCGCCCCAGGTAATGGGCCTCGGCCAGCTCGAGACAGACCAGAAACGCCTGCCGCAGCCTGCCACTACCTTTCGCCATGGCATACGAAGCCTATCTCCAACCCTTTTACAAGACAAGCCCACCGCGCCTGCAGCGACCGTCCCCTTGGCCGTGGCTGGTGCCGCGACAGACGGGCGCGTTAAGATACCCTGGGTCACGTGCGGCGGGCCTTGCTCTCGATGGCGGTCCTCTGGGCGCTGCTGGCGCTGGGCAGCGCCTGCTCCCAGCATGAGGTCCCCATGTCCTCCCCCCAGGCGTCGCAGCCGGCCACCCCCACCCCGGTCCCTGCCCCACCCTCGACCCCTCTCCCCACCCCCACGCCATCGCGGCCGAGCCTGCTGTTGTCCCCATCCCCCACCCTCCAGGGGACGGCGGTGCTGCTGCGCGTCACCCCCGCCCCGGACGGCCCCCTGGTGGCCGAGGTGGCCGGGCGCCGCATCCCGCTGGTGCGTGAAGGGGACGAGGCCGTCGGCTACCTGCCCGTCCCTCTGGACCAGACGCCCGGCGTCTACGCCGTCGTCCTGCTGTCGGACGGGCAGACGGCGGGACAGGCAGCCCTGGAGGTGGTGGACGGGGGCTACCCGCGGGAGCAGCTCTATCTTCCCCCGTCGGCCGCCGGCCTGCTCCAGGATGCGGCCGCCGTCCAGGAGGAAGCACGCTTGCTGGCGGCGGCCCATGCCTCCTTCACGCCCCAGCGGCTGTGGCGGGGGCCTTGGCAGATGCCTCTGGAGGGCCCCGTCTCCGACGCCTTTGGCATTTACCGGTCCATCAACGGCGGCCCCTATTCGCCCCACACCGGGACCGACCTGGTGGCTCCCGAGGGGACGCCGGTGCTGGCGCCGGCGACGGGCCGCGTGGTGATGGCGCGTCGACTGCATCTGCGGGGCCTCTCGGTGGTGGTGGACCACGGCGCCGGGGTGGTCAGCGGCTATCACCACCTGTCGTCCCTTTCGGTCCAGGAGGGCCAGACGGTGCAGGCAGGGCAGGAGCTGGGGAGGGTCGGCAGCACCGGCCTGGCCGGCGGCCCTCACCTGCACTGGGAGCTGGTGGTGCACGGCGTCCGAGTGGACCCGATGGCCTGGCTGGCGGCGCTGTCAGGGGCCTAGCTCCCCCAGCTCGTGCATCACCAGGGCGCAGGCCACCAGGGCCGCGGTCTCGGCCCGCAGGATCCTGGGCCCCAGGGAGACGACGACGAAGCCGGCCTCCCGGGCCAACTCCACCTCCTGCGATTCCAGGCCTCCCTCGGGCCCCACCAGCAGGGACACCGCCTGCGGGGGCTCCCTCAGGCTCCGCAGGACCTGGCCCAGCCCCTGGGACCGCTCCTCCTCCCAGGGGACGATGCGCAGCCCCTGTGCCCGGCGCACGGCCTGGGGCAGGGGCACCGGGGTGTGCAGCTCCGGCGGCCGTGCCCGCCCGCACTGCTCCGTGGCCTCGATGACGATGCGGCGCCAGCGCTCCTGCTTGGCCCCCTCCTTCCAGGGCCGGACCACCGAGCGGCGGGCTACCACCGGCACGATCTCGGCCACCCCTAGCTCGGTGGCCTTCTCCAGCAGCAGCTCGAAGCGCGGCTCCTTCAGCAAGCAGGCCAGCAGGGCGAGGTGGACCTGCGGCTGGGGAGGGGCGGGCACCTCCTGGACGACGGTGGCGACGACGCCCCTGGGCCCCACCGAGCGCAGCTCCACCTCCCACTCCTGGCCGGAGCCATCGAACAGGACCAGGTGCTCGCCGCTGCGCAGGCGCAACACGCGGGCCAGCCGGTGGGCTGCCTCGGGGCCGAGGGAGACCTGCCGCCCTCGCACCGTCCCCGGTTCCACGTAGAAGCGGCGCATGGAGCTCCCCACAGCAGGGATACCACCGCTGCGGACAGCCCGCAACGGGCGTCAGGGGCGGGCCAGCACCAGGGCGGCCCACGGCTGCCGGACGGACGTCTCCTCCACCTGCAGGCCCAGGGCCTCGAAGGTCCGGCCCAGGGACGGGGCCGTCTCCGTCAGGAAGCCGCTGATGACCATCCTCCCTCCCGGGGCAAGGGCTGCCGCCAGCAGGGGGGCCATACGCTCCAGGGTGAGGCCATCGATGTTGGCACAGACGAGTTGGAAGGGGCCGGCCTCGGCCACGGACGTGGTCAGGGTGCCATCCCTGACCTCCACCACCGACTCCACCCCATTGCGGCGAGCGTTGTCACGGGCTGCCTTGACCGCTTGGGGGTCGATGTCCAAGGCCAGCACGCTGGCAGCCCCCAGGCGGGCGGCAGCGATGGCCAGGATGCCGCTGCCGGTGCCCACGTCCAGCACCCGCTCGCCCCCCTTCACCAGCCGCGACAGGGCCCTCAGGCAGAGGGCGGTGGTGGGGTGCTCGCCGGTGCCGAAGGCGAGGCCCGGGTCTATCTCGACGACAACCTCCCCCGCCCTGGCAGCGACTGCTGACCACGCAGGTCGCACCAGCAGGCGGCCGGCGCGCCGTGCCCGCAGGTGCTTCTGCCAGGCCCGCTGCCACTCATCTTCCCGGAGCCGCCGCGCCCGTCGCCAGCGCACCGGCCCCGTCAGGGGCACGAAGCGCAGGGCCAGCCGCAGGGAGCGGCGCAGGGCGATGGTGGCTTCGTCCTCGGGCAGGTAGACCCGGACCAGGGCATGGGATGCGTCCAGGGCAGGAGAGTCCTCCGCCGGGGCACCCCAGCCGCTTTGGCCCTCAAAGGGACCACGGAACTCGATGGCCACGGCGGGGCAGCGCTGGCGCAGGACGTCGGCCACCACCTCGGCGTCCTGGGGCGCCACTTGGAGGGTCAGCTGCAGCCACATGGGGCTAGCCCAGGGCGTCGCGGATGCGCCCCAGGATTCCCCGGTCTCCATCGGCGGAGATGGGCGTGCCGAAGGAGGCGGCCAGTGCCTCCAGCAGCCGCCGCTGCTCGGGCGTCAGCTCCCGGGGCACGGAGACACGGACCCGCACGCGCAGGTCGCCGCGGCCGCCGTCGTGCAGGTGGGGGATGCCACGGCCACGGATGGTGAACTCCTGGCCATGCTGGGTGCCAGGCGGGACGCGCAGGGTGCAGGCCTCCCCCTCCAGGGTAGGCACCGCCACCTCACAGCCCAGGGCCGCCTGGGCTACGTTCAGCTCCAGCTCGTATACCAGGTCGTAGCCATCGCGCCGGAAGTGGGGGTGGGGCCGCAGCCGCACCAGCACATAGAGGTTGCCGGCCGGGCCGCCGTTGTGGCCGGCGTCGCCTTCGCCGCTGACCCGCATCTGGGTGCCGTCGTCCACCCCCGGTGGCACCTGGATGCGCAGCCGTCGGGAGCGGCGCTGCCGGCCGCTGCCCCGACAGTCACGGCAAGGGTGGGAGACAACGCTGCCCTCGCCCTGACACTGGGGGCAGGTGGCCACATTGATGAACTGGCCGAAGAAGCTGCGGTGGACGCGCCGCACCTGGCCATTGCCGCCGCAGGACGGGCAGGCGGTGGGGCGAGTGCCGGGCTCGCAGCCGTTGCCGCCGCAGCGGGGGCAGCGCTCCACCCGCGTCACCTCCACCTCCTTCTCGCAGCCGAAGGCGGCTTCGGCCAGGTCCAGCTCCAGCTCCAGGCGTCGGTCGGCCCCCCTCTGGGCCTCGCGGCGCAGGGTCGAGGCGGCGCCGAAGAAGGCATCGAAGATGTCCCCGAAGCCCCCGAAACGGAAGCCCTCAAAGGGGCGGCCCAAGTCGGCGGCGCCCTGCAGCCCATCGTGCCCGAAGCGGTCGTAGGCGGCCCTCTTCTGGGGGTCCGAGAGCACCTCGTAGGCCTCGTTGATCTCCTTGAAACGGGCCTCGGCGTCGGGGGAGCGGTTGCGGTCGGGATGGTACTTCATGGCCAGGCGGCGAAAGGCGCGCTTGATCTCCTCGGCGCTGGCATCGCGGGGGACGCCCAGCACCTCGTAGTAGTCGCGGCGAACGCCCTTGGCAGCCATGGCCTTGCCACCCAACAGCAACAGTTATTGTAACAGAGGCGCCCCAGGAGAAGCAGGGGGCAGGGACGCCAAGGGGCCGCGGGGAACCCCGCGGCCCCGTTCCAGGCCATGTCATGGTGGAGATAGCGGGATTCGAACCCGCGACCTCCGCGTTGCGAACGCGGCGCTCTCCCGCTGAGCTATATCCCCACCCGTTAGGGATTTTAGGGGCGGCAGGGGTGGGGGGTCAACGGCCCGCCGATTGACAGGAGAGGGGCGGGGGCCGATGATGGCTGATGGCCTGGTCAACATGTCTGACACATTCGACAGGGCCAGGGCCGCCCAAAGGCCAGCATAAGGAGGGTCGCTGCCATGGCTTACTCCTACACTCACCTGCTGGTGGAGGTCGACGAAGACGGGGTGGCGCTCTGCACCCTCAACCGGCCGGAGGTCCTCAACGCCGTCAACGGCGTTCTCCACAGCGAGCTGGAGGACCTGTTCGTCCGGCTCGGCAAGGACCGAGACGTGAAGGCGGCGGTGTTGACGGGGGCGGGCAGGGCCTTCTGCGCCGGCGGCGACATCCGTGACATGCGTGGCAGCGCGGACGACCGCCCCGCCGGCTACTTCGATTCTGGTGCTCGGGAGCTCATCTTCTCCCTCCTCTCCCTGGAGAAGCCCATCATCGCCGCCGTCAACGGCGACGCCGTGGGCCTCGGGGCCACCATCGCCCTGGGCTGCGACGTCGTGTTCATGTCCGAGACGGCCCGCATCGGCGACACCCACGTCCGGGTGGGGCTGGTGCCCGGCGACGGCGGCGCCGTCCTCTGGCCCCTGCTGGTGGGGCCGGCCAGGGCCAAGGAGCTGCTGATGACCGGCGACCTGTTGCCCGCCCCCGAGGCCTACCGCATGGGCCTGGTGGCCCATGTGCTGCCCCCGGAGCAGGTGCTGCCCGAGGCCATGGCCCTGGCCCGTCGCCTGGCCAGGGGGCCTGGCCTGGCCATCCGCTTCGCCAAGCTGTCGGTCCAGCGCCTCATCCTACAGTCCTACTTCCAGGTCCTGGACCTGTCGCTGGCCCTAGAGACCATCACTGGCAAGAGCCAGGACCACCAAGAGGCCGTGCGTGCCTTCATGGAGAAGCGCCAGCCCCGCTTCCAGGGAAGGTAGCTGCCATGGACTTCCGCCTCAGCCACGAGGATCGACGCTTCCGCCAGGAGGTGAGGGCCTTCCTGGAGTCCGAGTGGGGCTGGGAGAGGGGCCTGGGGGACGCCTCCCCCGACTCGGACGAGGAGTTCCAGAGGGAGCGGGAGTTTGAGCGCAAGCTGGCCCGCAGGGGGTGGCTGGTCATGTCCTGGCCGCGCCAATACGGTGGCCAGGACGCCTCCCCCATAAGGCAGGCCATCCTCCACGAGGAGTGCGCCTATTTCCGAGCCCCCATCGGCGGCGGCCCGGGCGGCCAGGCCGTCAAGCTGGTGGGGCCGGCCATCATCCGTTTCGGCAGCGAGGAGCAGAAGCTGCGCTTCCTCCCGCCCATCGCCCGGGGAGAGGTCTGGTGGTGCCAAGGTTTCTCGGAGCCCAACGCCGGTTCCGACCTGGCCTCCATCCAGACCAGGGCCGAGGCCAGGGGCGACCACTACGTCATCAACGGCGAGAAGATCTGGGTCTCCTCCGCCAGGTATGCTGACTGGATGCACCTGCTGGCCAGGACCGACCCCAATGCCCCCAAGCACGCCGGCATATCCTACTTCCTGGTGGACATGCGCTCCCCCGGCATCTCCTATCGGCCCATCTTCCAGTTGACGGGGCGCAGCGGCTTCTACCACGTGTCCCTACAGGACGTGAAGGTCCCCAGGAGCAACCTACTGGGGGAGGAGAACCAGGGCTGGCGGGTGATGCTGACCACCCTCAACCTGGAGCGCAGCGTCATCGTGCGGGTGGGCGCGGCCCAGCGCTGGTTCGACGACACCCTGGCTCACCTCCGCTCCCTCCCCCCCAACCGGTGGGCCATGAGGCCCGAGCGGGTGCGCTGGCGCCTGGCCGACCACCTGATAGAGATCGAGGTGGCTCGCCTGCTCTGCTACTGGGTGTCATGGCTCCAGGGGCAGGGGGCCGTGCCCGTGCGCGAGGCCGCCCAGTGCAAGGCCTTCAGCACTGAGATGGCCCAGCGGCTGGCCAACAGCATCGTCCAGGTCCTGGGCCCGGCCGGCGCGGCCGAGACGCCTGCCGATGGCCCCTTCCCCCGGCTGGCGCGTTTCTTCTACCTGCTGACGGTGCACTGGACCATCTCGGCCGGGACCTCCGAGGTCCAACGCAACGCCATCGCCCGGCAGGTCTGCCGCTAGGCGGCATGGTCCCGGGCGGGGGATCAGATGGCGCCCTTGCTGCGTAGGGCTGCGATGTCGTCCCAGGTGCAGCCCAGCAGCTCCGTCAGCACCTCCTCGGTGTGCTCGCCGAACTCGGGCGCCGGGCGGCGGACAGAGGCCGGCGTGCGGCTGTATTGGACCGGGTGGCCCACCAGCCGCACGGGCCCCACGGCGGGGTGGTCGTATTCCACCAGGTAGCCGTTCTCGCGGGCCTGAGGGTCCTCCAACACCTCCTGGTAGTCTTGCACCGGCGAGTAGGCGAAGGAGACCCCCTGCTCCTCGAAGATGCGCAGCCACTCGTCGCGGGTCTTGGTGGCCAAAGTTCGGTCCAGGATGCGGATCAGCTCCTCAGCGTTCTCCCGCCGCCCGCCCATGGCGGTGGCGAAGCGGGGGTCGTGCTCCAGCTCCTCCAGCCCCAGGGCGCGGCAGAACTCGCCCCAGAAGCGGTCGGCCTGGATCTCGCCGAACAGGATCCACTTGCCGTCGGCGCAGCGATAGTGGTTAGTGAGGGGGTTGCGGGTGCGCCGCCGGTCGTGGCGGGACCAGCCCCTGCCCCGCAGGCTGGCCACCGTCAGGCCGATGCTCTGCAGGTGGATCATGCTCCCCAGCAGGGAGCTGTCCAGGCGCTGTCCCACGCCGTCGCGCTCCCTCGCCACCAGGGCCGCCAGGATGCCCATCACCAGCACCGTGGCTGCCATCTGGTCGCAGATGCCCCCCACCACCTGCACGGGCCCCTCCTGTTCCCGCTCACCCATGGCCCACATGAGGCCGCTGCGGGCCTGGGCCACCTGGTCGAACCCCCGCCTGCCCGCCAGGGGCCCCCTGGGGCCGAAGTTGCTGGAGACGGCATAGATGAGGCGCGGGTTGATGGGGGCCAGGTCCTCGTAGTCCACCCGGTGCTTGCGCCGGACCCGGTCCTCAAAGTTGGTGATGAGCACGTCGGAGACGGCCGCCAGCCGACAGAACAGCTCCCTGCCCTCTGGTGATGCCAGGTTCAGGGTGATGCTCCTCTGGTTGCGGTTGACGGCCTCAAAACCGACGTGGCGCCCACCGGCCATGTTCATGGCCTCGCCATACATGGCCGCCATGCCCCGGTAGGCGTCGCCCCGCTCCGGGTGCTCCACCTTGATGACATCGGCCCCCAGGTCGCCCAGGATGGCCGCCGCCCCCGAGGGGGTGAACTGGCTCCAGTTGATGACCCGTATGCCCTCCAGCGGGCCCACCCTAGCACCCCCTTACTCGAAGCCGAGTTGGGCCCAGAGGCGGTCCCTTTGGGCGAAGGCCTCCCGGAGGCCCAGCTGGTTGCGCATCTTGAGGAAGTTGTACTCCTCGTCGTCCCACTTGAGGTTGGTGAACAGGGCGTAGCCCAGGGCCCCGGCCTCGAACTGCCCCGGCACCCCCAGCAGGTCCAGC
>DATLZD010000066.1:0-17797 GCA_035574155.1 Dehalococcoidia bacterium
GCAGGCCTGCCGGGGGCAGGAGAACGTCATGCCCCATCTCATCGAGGCCGTCAAGGCCTACTGCACCCTGGGCGAGATCTGCGACGTCATGCGCCACGTCTTCGGCACCTACCAGGAGGAGGCCATATACTAGCAGGAGGCACCCATGTATACGGTGCTGGCTACCTTCAGGCTGCAGGAGGGCAAGGAGCACGAGGCTGATGCCGTCCTGCAGGAGCTGGCAGACCGCGTCCAGGCCGATGAGCCAGGGGCCCTGGCCTACCTCTTCCACCGCGCCAAGGACGACCCGCGCCGCATCGTGGTGTTCGAGGTATACCGCGATGAGGCCGCCTTCGAGGCCCACCGACAGGGGGCGCTGCGGGAGCTGATGGGTAAGCTGGGCCCCCTAGTGGAGCCCGGCTCTGCCCGGCTCGATGTCCTGGAGCGCATTGCGGGCTTTCAGCGCGCCTAGGCGCGAGGCGCAACCCAGGGGCCGTCACGCCGTTTCTAACTCAGGGTGGGCGCTCTGGCCTTGTGTCTATAGCTGCGGCCCGTTACCCTACACCTGGGAGGCGTCCGCCCCTAAGCACCGATGGGTAAAAGGCTCAGGTTCAGGCGCAGCCCCCGCAACCCCATCCTTACCCCTACCCAGAACTGGTGGGAGACCCGGCTCACCTGCAACGCCGGCGTTGTCCGTTTGGGCGACCGTGTACACCTCTTCTACACCGCCCGCGGCCAGGACGACGTGGCCCGCATCGGCTATGCCCGCCTGAGCGGCTACGACCAGGTGGAGGAGCGTCTGCCCCATCCCGTCCTGGTGCCCGAGGACTGGTTCGAGCAGGACGGCGTCGAGGACCCCCGCGTGATACCTCTGGACGGGCAGGTGCGGGTCATCTATGCCGGCAAGGAGCGGGACATGGCCCGCCCCTGCGAGACGGCCATCGATCCCCAGCACCTGCTGAAGGGCCAGTGGGCCTGGAGCAAGCACCGCCTCTTGCTGCCGACCATGGTCGGCTTCCACAACCGCAATGTGGCCTACTTCCCGCGCCGCATCGGCGACCGTTATGCCCTGCTGCACCGGCCCATGACCTTGGCCGAACACGTGTGGCTCTCCTATTCCTATGACCTGGTCCACTGGTATGACCACCAGGAGCTGCTGGCACCTCGCCCAGGTTACTGGGACGATGCCAAGGTGGGCATCGCCGGCCCGCCCCTGGAGCTGGACGACTGTTGGCTCCTCATCTACCACGGCGTGGAGGCCCGCACCTGGACCTATCGCCTGGGCTACGTCCTCCTCGACAAGGAGGTGCCCGAGCACATCCTGGAGCGCAGCGAGGAGCCCATCCTGGAGCCCGAAGAGGAATACGAGCGAGTGGGCGTGGCCCCCAATGTGGTATTCTCGTGTGGGGGGTTCCTGGACGGGCGCACATTGGTGCTCTACTACGGCGCTGCTGACCAGGTCCTCTGCGTAGCCTGGGCCGAGATCCCCTGGTAAGGCCCAGACCCACACTGCAGTGCGCCCCTGCAGGGGGGTGCCGTGACGAGGGAGGGGCAGGGAATGCGCGCGCAGCCTCCGCTGGTCTCGGTAGTGGTTCCGACCTACAACTGCGCCCGCACCCTGCGCCTGTGCCTCCAGAGCGTCCTCCAACAGGACTACCCCAGCCTGGAGCTGCTGGTGGTGGACAGCTACTCCCGTGACGGGACCGTCGACGTCGCCCGCGAGATGGGTGCCCGTGTCCTGTTCTGCCAGGGTAGGCTGCTGGCCGCCCGGACCCTGGGTGCGAGGGAGTCGAAGGGGGAGTTCGTGCTGATGTTGGACGCTGACCAGGTCTTGAAGCCAGGGGCCATCTCCAGGGCGGTGGAGATGATGCAGCAGGGCTACGACATGCTGGTGCTGGAGGAAGAGTCCTACAACCGGCAGTGGGTGGTTCCGCGGCTCTATGCCGCTTCCAAGGCCATCGTCAATGCCCGCTTTCGCACCGAGGAGGGGTTCGACCCGGCCCGTGGCGGGAATCCGCCCCGCTTCTTTCGTCGCGAACTGCTATTGCGTGCGCTGGAAGCCATTCCGCCCCATGTGGTGCCCGACATCCTCCACTACGATCACGACATAATCTACTACGAGTGCCGTCGCCTGTCGCAGCGAGTGGGGCTGCTGCGCGAAGCTGTCTGGCACATCGAGCCTGACCTGGGCAAGCTGCTGCGCACCAACCTCCGCTACGGAGCGTCCCTGAGGGCCGTGAAGGCCACGCCCTACTGGGACCTGTTCCTGCGGGAAAGGGAGGGCAGCCTATGGTTCGGCCGCCCTTGGCGGGAGGGGCTGCTGGCCTTGGCCCTGCACCTGCTGCTGAAGGGGACCCAGTGGGTCGGCTACCGCTACGCTGGCCTGCGGGAGGCCTGGGAGCGACTGCGGGGCCGCTTTTCCGTCAGCCGCCGGGCTCACCACGCCTGAGGGCTGCCGCGGCTGTGATATTATGTTTTCAACTTGTCCCCTGGGAGGAGGTGGGCGTGTGCGGACGCTCCTCGTGCCCCTGGACGGAGGCCCCCTGGCCGAGACGGCCCTTCCCTACGCTGAGGCCATCGCCCGCGGCGCGCGGTCGGAGGTGGTCCTGTTCACGGCCGTCGACCGCCAGCGCAGCAGCGGTGTGCACGAGTGCTGGGGGCTGGGCCAGGAGACGGCCTGGGCGCGCTCATACCTGGAGGGAAAGCGACGGCGGCTGGAGTCGCTGGGCCTGACGGTGCGGGTGGAGATGGCCTATGGCCCGGCGGCCCACTGCATCCTCCGCGCGGCCCAGCAACTGGAGGACCCACTCATCGTCATGGCGGGGCGGCCGCCGCGGGAGCCAGGGCCTTGGAGCCGGGGAGGGGTCTCCATACGGGTGGTGGAGGCGGCAGGGTGCCCCGTGCTGCTGGTGAGGGATGGCGGTGGCACGAGGCCCCTGGGAGGGGTGTTATTGCCGCTGGACGGCTCCGCCCTGTCCCTCTCGGTGCTGTCCGTGGCCCGAGACCTGTGCGTGGCGGTGGGGGCCAGGGCCGTGCTCCTGCATGTGGTGGCCCTGGGAGGCCTGGCGGCGACCGCCTATGCCTCTCGGGGATACCTGGCCGAGGCCCTCTCGCTCCTTCAGGAAGAGGCCCTGGCCATGCTGGAAGAGGTAGCCGAGGACCTGCGCCGCAGCGGCGTCCGGGTGGAGACTCGCGTGGCGGTGGGCCACGCCATCAACCAGATATTGAGGACGGCCCAGGAGGCTGGGACCGACGTGATAGCCCTCTCCAGTCATGGGCGTTCGGGGCAGGGCCGTCCCACCATGGGGAGCGTGGCCCAGGCGGTCCTGCAACGCTCGACCATCCCCTGTCTGCTGGTGAAGCCCGCCGAGGCCGTCGGCGCGGGCGGCAGCAGCTAGGGGACCTCCCTCGCTGCTAGCTCTCGCGCCCGTCGCAGCCGGCCGGGGGTATCGATGTCGAAGAACGACAGGCCGGCGGGGTCGAAGGCGCGCACCTGGCGTGGCGGCAGGGGTCGGACGTGCACCCTCGAGAGGAGCGGCTGCAGTCCTCGCTCGCCTTCGTCCAGGAGGCCACGGGCCACCGGCAGACAGGAGCGGGCGTAGACGGCGTGCAGCGGTTGCCAGCGTCTGTGCCAGCGGGGCACCAGGGCGTCGTAGTCGCGGGGCAGGCCCAGCATGTGGGCCAGGAGGGGCAGGCTGAGGAAGGGCAGGTCGCAGGCCACCACCAGGGCGTAGGCCGAGGAGGCGGCCTCCAGGCCACCCACCAGGGCTGCCAGCGGGCCGTGGCCCGGGAGGGCATCGACCGCCCAGCGCACCGGCAGGTCCAGGTGTGCGTAGCGGTCCAGCAAGTCCACCACCACCAACACCTCAGGGCAGAGCCGACCGACCACCTGGACGACCCTGGCTAGCAAGGGGACGCCCGGCCAGAGCTCCAGCAGGGCCTTGTCCTGGCCGAGCCGCCGTCCCTGGCCTCCTGCCAACACCAGCGCGGCAACTGCCTCCGTCACGCTCGTTCCCCGCTGCCCAGGCCCAAGCGTTCCTCCAAGAGATCGGCCAGCTCCCTCACCTGGTCGGGGGCGAAGAGGGGGCCCTTCCAGCCCGGCGGACACGGCCCCACGACCGCCAGCAGGTCCGGGGGGAGCTCTGGCGGGGACTGGCCGGGGCCGAGGACCAGGACCTTGGGCGCGGGCCCGCCCCCGTAGCCCTCCGTCAGGACCAGGTCGACGGCCTCGCCTGCCAGGGTGGCCAGGGAGGGGAGAGGCCACTCCCCGCCATCGGTGCGCCACAAGCAGAGGAGGCCCGGCGCCGAGAGCCCCGTCACCGCTGCCCCTGCCTGGGTGAGACGGTGGGTGTCGCTACCGGAGGCATCCGGCAGCAGGTCGCGGTGGTGAGAATGCTTGAGACAGGCCACCCGTCGGCCGCGCCGCAACATCTCCCGCACCAGCCCTTCCAGCAAGGTGGTCTTGCCAGCGCCGGAGGGGCCGACGAAGCTCACCAGCGGCGGCGGACTGGTCATGGCAGGGCCATGATAGGGCATGGGCGCAGGGCTTCGCCTTGGTGGTCCCTCAGGGCAGCAGTTGAAGGAAGTCTCCCGGTCGGGTGCCGGTCCGGAGCAGGGTCCCGGCCGGCAGCTCCAGCGCCATGTGGGCGCCACGGCCGCCCGTCAGAAGGCGGAAAGGGGGGACACGTGCGTAGGCCCTCACCACCCGGCCGTCCCGGTCCAGAAAGGCCACGTCGATGGCGAAGCCCATAAACATGGTGTGGACCGAGGAACAGGGCACGATCAGGAGGCCGTGGCCCTCGGGCAGCTGCCTCCTGCCCAGCAGGCCCACCAGGCGTGACCAAAAGGTGCGCGCCTCCTCCACCTGCTCGGCGAGGACGGTGCCCCGGTCCAGGTTCACGGCCTTCATGGCGTCGACTGATCCCCCGGGGGCAACCGGCCTGCAGGCCATGCCGTTGCGCTGGCCTGCTAGGCGAGGCCGTCCCGGAGCTGGCGCATGAGGTGGGCCATCTCCAGGGCATTGACGGCCACCTCGTAGCCCTTGTTGCCACGGGCGCCGCCGGCCCGGTCCAGGGCCTGCTCCCGCGTGTAGCAGGCCAGCACCCCGTGCAGCACAGGCACGCCGGTCTCCAGGGAGGCCTGCACTAGGCCCATGGTTGCCCCCTGTGCCACCAGGTCGAAGTGCATGGTCTCGTGGCGGATGACGCAGCCCAGGGCGATGATGGCGTGATAGCGGCCGCTCTTGCCCAGCTCCCTCGCTATCACCGGCAGCTCCAGGGAACCGGGGACCCACACCACGTCCACTGCCTCCGGGGGGACGCCGTGCTCCGAGAGGGCCGAGAGGGCACCGTCCAGGAGCCGTCGGGTGATGTCCTCGTTGAAGCGGGCCACGGCCACGGCGAAGGCCAGCCCTTCGCCCCCGCCCCGCCCCTGCCAGACCCTGCCCAAGGGTGCCCCCTAGAAGGGCATCTCGATGAGGTGGCCCAGCTTGTCCCGCTTGGCCTCCAGGTAACGGCGGTTGTATGGGGTGACGGTGGGCTGGATGGGCACCCGCTCCACGATCTCCAGGCCGTAGCCCTCCAGCCCGGCCCGCTTGGCCGGGTTGTTGGTCAGAAGGCGCATGCGGCGCACGCCCAGGTCCACCAGTATCTGCATGCCGATCCCGTAATCGCGACGGTCGGGCGGAAAGCCCAGGGCCTCGTTGGCCTCCACGGTGTCAAGGCCATGGGCGTCCTGCAGGGAGTAGGCCCGGACCTTGTTGCAGAGGCCTATGCCCCGCCCCTCCTGCCGCATGTAGAGGAAGACGCCCCGCCCCTCCTGGGCGATGCGCTCCAGGGCCAGCCCCACCTGCTCGCCGCAGTCGCAGCGCATGCTGCCGAACACGTCACCGGTGACGCACTGGCTGTGGACCCGGACCAGCACCGGCTCCGGCGTGGCCACGTCGCCCATCACCAGGGCCAGGTGCTCGTTGGCGTCCACGGCGCTGCGGTAGGCTATCGCCCGGAACTCGCCGTAGCGGGTGGGCAGACGGGCCTCGGCCACCCGCTCGACCAGCCGCTCCCGCTGCATGCGGTAGCGGATGAGCTGGTTGATGGTGATGACCTTGATACGGTGGCGCTGGGCAAAGCGGCGGATCTGGGGCCAACGCATCATGCTGCCGTCGCGGTTCATGAGCTCGCACAGGACTCCGGCCGGATAGATACCCGCCAACCGGCAGAGGTCCACCACCGCCTCGGTGTGCCCCGCCCGCACCAGCACGCCACCCTCCCGCGCCCGCAGGGGGTAGACGTGGCCAGGCATCACCAGGTCCGCCGGTCGCGTCTTAGGGTCAATGAGGACGCGAATGGTCTGGGCGCGGTCGTGGGCCGAGACGCCGGTGGTGACGTTGTAGCGGGCATCCACCGACACGGTGAAGGCCGTGCTATAGCGGGACGAGTTCTGGTTGACCATCATTGGTATCTGTAGCTCTTCCAGCCGCTCGCCCGTCATGGGTACGCAGATGATGCCGCTGGTGTGGCGCAGCATGAAGGCGATGTGCTCCGCCGTTACGAACTGGGCGGGTATGGTGAGGTCGCCCTCGTTCTCCCGGTCCTCGTTGTCCAGGATGATGACGAAGCGGCCCTGCCGGTACTCCTCGATGGCCTCTTCCACCGTGGCCAGGCCCACGATCGGGTCACCCCCGGGGGTCTCGGCCCCCTCCGCTTTCAGGTCCGCGTCCAGCGCTGTGCCTCCTGCTGTATTGTTCAGCCTTAGTATAGCGCAAGCTTAGCCACCGGGGAGCGGCCTCTCGCGCAGCATCTGGTCCACGTAGCGGGCGAGGATGTCTGTCTCCAGGTTCACCCGCTGGCCAGGCCGCCTCCGGACCAGGTTGGTATGCTCCTGAGTGTAGCGGACCAGGGAGACGGCGAAGGAGTCGTGCCACCGTTGGATAACGGTCAGAGAGACGCCGTCCACAGCGATGGGGCCCTTGACCACCACGTAGCGCAGCACCTCGGGCGGCGCGCTATAGCGGACGATGACGGCGTCCTCCTCCGCCTCCAGCGACAGGACCGTGCCCGTGGCCTCCACCACCCCCCGCACCAGGTGCCCCGATAGGCGTGACAGGGGCGTGAGGGCCCTCTCCAGGTTGACTGGGTCGCCGGGGGCCAGGTCCGAGAGGTTGGTGCGGCGGTAGGTCTCGGGCATCACGTGGAAGTAAAGGGAGCCGTTGTCCATCTCGGCCACCGTGAGGTCGACCCCGTTGACGGCGATGGAGTCCCCGCGGCGGGTGCCCTCTAGGCAGGAGCGGCAGGCGATGCGCAGCCGGCCCCGCTCCGCTGCCAGCACTGTCCCCACTTCCTCGATGATGCCGGTAAAGATGCCCATGCCCTAGGATGACTCCCACAGCACGTCGCCGCAGAGGTCGGGAGGGTGGGGCCGCGAGGCGAAGACAGCATACTCCCGCTTGGACTGGCCGATGGTGGTGCCCTCGCCGTGGCCAGGCAGCACCAGCGTGTCGTCGGGAAGTATGTAGAGCTTCTGAGTGATGGACGCTATCTCCTGCTGCAGGTCCTGGGGGCTGTTGGAGCGGCCCGGCCCCCCCGGAAAAAGGGTGTCGCCCGACAGCAGGTAGCGGCCCACCAGGAAGCAGCAGCTCCCAGGGGTGTGGCCTGGGGTATGGATCACCTTCAGGCGCAGGGAGCCGACCGCCAGCTCCTGTCCATCGGCCAGCTCTCCGTCCCGTCGTTCCCGTGGCATGATGACCTCGGCAGGGTGGCAGAGGACTGGGGCGTTGGTGGCGCCCTTCACCAGCTCGTAGCTCTGCCAGTGGTCGGGGTGGGTGTGGGTGAGGACGATGGCCGTGACCCGCAGTCCCTCCAGGGCGGCCAGCACCCGCTCGCCCTCGGCCGGCATGTCCACCAGGACCGCCTCCCCTGCCTGACGGTCGGCCACCACGTAGGCGTTGTTAGCGAAGGGCCCCAGAGGGCCGATGCGTAGCAGGCGCAGGGCGCCATCCTCGTATACCTGCATCGCCGTTCCTCCCTATCGGCCCCTATGATACCATTGGCCTGACGGACGTCGGGAGGCAGCAGTGGAGGTCAGGCAGCTGACGGACCACGTGCGGGTACTGGCGGCAAGCCCCCCTTTTTACATCGGCCCCCTGGCGCCCAATGTGTACCTGGTGGCCGATGACGGCGAGGGGGTGCTGATAGACAGCGGCTTCGCCGACGATGGCTCGGTGCAGGCCCGCATCGACTACCTGAGGGGGGTGCCCGGCCTGCGGGTCCGTTACATCGTCCTCACCCACCACCATTTCGACCACGCCAGCGGGGCAGCGCGGCTGGCCGAGGCTACCGGCGCCCAGGTGCTCCTGCACCCGGACGAGGTCCCCTTCCTGCGCGACTGGCAGGCCGATGTCCCGCAGGACCTGGAGGCGCCCGAGGGGCAGGAGGAGTGGACACGACGGGCGCAGGAGTTCCGCCGCGAGGCAGCGCGGGCGGCCCAAGTGGCTACGTCCCTGGCCGACGGCGAGGTGGTGCGAGTAGGTTCCCTGACCCTCGAGGCCGTCCATACGCCGGGCCACACCATGGGCTCCCTCTGCCTCCTGTTGCGGGAGGAGGGGGTCCTCTTCACCGGTGACACGGCCCTGGGACTGGGGACGGTGGCCGTATCGCCGCCGCCCCACGGCGACATGGCCCTCTACCTCCGGTCCCTGGAGAGGCTGAAGGGCCTGGACGCTTCCCTGATGCTGCCCGGTCACGGCCCACCGGTGAAGGAGGTCCGCCGCAAGCTCCAGGAGCTGATAGACCACCGCCTGGAGAGGGAGCAGCAGGTCCTCTCGCTACTGGCCCAGGGCAGGGGGACGGTGGCGGAGCTGGTGCGCGCCATCTATCCCGAGCTGGACCGACGCATCCTGGGCATGGCCCGTAGACAGGTGGAGGCCCATCTCCACAAGCTGATGGCTGAGGGGAGGGTCGTCCGGCAGGGCGAGGGGAGCGAGGCCCGCTACGTCCCCGCCTGAGGCCCTGCCGGTGCGCGCCATGAACGCCGTCGAGCAGCTCAAGGACGTCCTGCCGTACACAGCCGCCGTCAACGGGGCCGGCCACCTGGCCATCGGCGGCTGTGACGCGGTGGAGCTGGCCCTCCGCTTCGGCACCCCCCTCTACGTCTTTGACGAGGAGACGCTGCGCCGCATGTGCCGGTCCTTTCGCGAGGAGTTCTCGGCGCGTCACCCCGACGTGCGGGTGGTGTATGCCTGCAAGGCCTACATTGGGCGGGCGTTGGCGGCCCTGCTGGCGGAGGAGGGGCTGGGGGCCGACGTGGTGTCCGGGGGCGAGCTGGCCTTCCTGGCCTCCGTGGGCTTCCCGCCGGAGGGCATCTATTTCCATGGCAATAACAAGGCGGAAGCGGAGCTGCGAGAGGCCTTGGCCTACGGCGTGGGCCAGGTGGTGGTCGACAATTTCTACGAGCTGGAGCTGCTGTCGCGCTTGATGGCCGAAGCAGGGCGCCCACAGCGCGTCCTGTTGAGGGTCTCGCCCGGCGTCGACCCCCACACCCACGCCAAGACCACGACCGGAGTCCTGGACAGCAAGTTCGGCTTCCCCATAGCCACGGGCCAGGCCGAGGAGGCGGTGAGGAGAGCCCTTGCCTCCCCCTCCCTGGAGCTGGTGGGGCTGCACTTCCACTTGGGCTCGCCCATCTTCGAGCTGGACCCTTACCGGGAGGCCATCGCCGTCGTCGTGGGCTTCGCCGCCGAGATGCGTGCCCGTCACGGTCTGGAGCTGAGGGAGCTGAGCGTAGGCGGTGGCTTCGCCGTCCAGTACCTGCCCGAGGAGCCGCCGCCCTCGGTGGCCGATTACGCTGAGGCCATAGTCTCTTCGTTGCGGGAGGAGTGTCGGCGCTGCAGCCTCCCGCTGCCCAGGCTAGCGGTGGAGCCAGGGCGGGCCATCGTCGCCCGGGCGGGGGTCGCCCTTTACACCGTCGGCGCCTGGAAGGACGTCCCAGGCATCAGGCGCTACGTATCGGTGGACGGCGGAATGGCCGACAACATCCGCCCGGCCCTCTATGGGGCCCGTTACGCGGCCCTGGTGGCCAACCGGCCGCTGGACGGCCGCCGCCAGCGGGTGACGGTGGCGGGCAAGTTCTGCGAGTCGGGGGACGTGCTGCTGTGGGATGCCGAGCTGCCACCCCTGGAACCGGGCGACGTGTTGGCGGTGCCCGCCGCAGGCGCCTACGCACCGGCCATGGCCAGTAACTACAACGCGGCCCCACGCCCGGCCATCGTCTTCGTGCGCGATGGCGAGGCGAGGCTGGTGCGCCGTCGCGAGACCTACGCCGACCTGATGCGCTGCGAGGTTTGGCCGCAGGAGTGAGGGACTGGGGCCTCATCGGCCAGGGACGGGCGGTGCGGACGCTGGACGCTGCCCTACGGCAGGGGCGGTTGCACCACGCCCACCTGCTGGTGGGGCCGCCCCACGTGGGCAAAGGTACCCTGGCCCTGCGGCTGGCCCAGGCCCTTAACTGCCAGGCCCCCCTTCAGGAGCGTCCGTGCCTGTCCTGCCGCCAGTGCCGCCGCCTAGAGGGGCGCTTGCACGCCGACCTCCACCTGCTGACGGTGGAGCCTCCCCACCGGGAGATACGCATCGTCCAGGTCAGGGAGCTGGAGCGTGCCCTGGCCTTGAAGCCCTTCGAGGGCCGCACGCGGGTGGCCATCGTCGACCCGGCCGATGCCATGAACCTGGAGGCCCAGAACGCCTTCCTCAAGACCCTGGAGGAGCCGCCACCCGACACTGTGCTGGTGCTGGTGACGGCCCGGGAGACGGTCCTGCTGCCCACCATCCGTTCCCGCTGTCAGCGGACGGCCCTGGGGACGGCCCCGGCAGCCGATCTGGCCCACGCCCTGATGGAGGAGGGCCTCGGGCGCGACGACGCGGAACTCCTGGCCCGTTGGAGCGAGGGGCGGCCCGGACTGGCCCTCTCCCTCGCCCGCGACCCGGAGATGCGCCGCCAGCGGGAGGCGGAGGTGGACCGGGCATTGTCGCTGGCCGAGATGCCATTGCCCCGCAGGCTGGCCCTGGCCGATGAGCTGGCCCAACTGCTGACAGCCAACGGCCGGGACCGCGAGGAAGGGGCGCCGCCCGCCCCTGCGGCCCCCTTCGGGGAGCGGCTCTGGCGGGTGCTGGACGTGTGGCAGTCGGTCTGGCGTGACGTCCTCTTGGTGGCCGTGGGGGCGGAGGGAGGCATAGTCCACCGCGAGCGATTGGACGGCCTGCGGGCCTTGGCCGCCCGCGTGTCGGCAGGGCAGGTGATGGCCTTCCTGCGTGCCCTCTGGGAAGCCCGCCGCTACCTGGAGGAGAACGTCAGCCCGCGCCTGGTGCTGGAGGACATGCTGCTGGAGGCGCCCCAGGCCCATGTCAACGTTGTCTGAGGGGGGGCGCTGTGTTACCCTTGTTCCTCGGCTGAGGAGGGGAGGCCCCTCACAGCCGCAGCCCCGCCACAAGGCCTGTCGGAGGAGGAGGATGCACCTGGTCATCGACGGTTTCGGCGGCGACCCCCAGCTCTTGGCCGATGCCTCCCTGGTCCAGGAGATGCTGGAGTCCTACCCCGACATGCTGGGCATGGCCAAGATATGCCAACCGGTGGTGGTCCGCTACCAAGGGCCGGTGCCCGAGGACTGGGGCATCTCCGGCGTGGTGATGATCGCCGAGAGCCACATAGCCGTTCACACCTTTCCCGAGCGGGGCATGGTCTGGGCCGATATCTTCTCCTGCCGGCCCTTCGAGGCGGGGCCTGTGTTGGACGACCTGCGACGGCGTTTCGGACTGAAGGAGCTGGAAGTCCAGGAGCTGCGGCGCGGCCTGGAATACCTGGGGCCGGCGCCTCAACGGCAGACGATATCCGGGTAGGCCCGCAACCGCTCTTCGATGCGGTCGCGGTCCGGGACGCCTGACACCCCTTCCTCTTCCACCACCAGCGAGGCGGCAGCCGAGGCGAGCCGTGCCGCCTCCCAGACTTCGGCCCCCTCGTGGACGGCTATGAGAAAGGCCGCGGCGAAGACATCGCCGGCGCCAGTAGGGTCCACAGTCCGGGCCGGGAAGGCGTCGATGTGGCGCCACTCGCCCCGATAGCAGATGTCCGCACCCTTGTCGCCGCGGGTGAAGGCCAGCAGCGGGACCCGCCGCGACCAGCGCTCCAGGGCCGCGGGTGCCTCTTCCGGCGCCAGGTCCTCGTCCGACACGAAGACGGCCCAGGCGTGCTCCAGCACCGGTTCGCCGTCCCAACAGGAGGCGCTGCGGGGGCGGACTGCCCCGTCGGGCCCGACCTCGCGCAGCCAGCCCTGGGCGCAGGCCCCCAGCAAGCGGCCTGCGAAGAGGGAGGCCATGGACGACGGCACCTCTCCCGCTACCGGCCCCAAGAGGACTGCCTCACAGCCCAACAGCTCGGGCGGCAGCAGCTCCGGCCCCAGGTCGGGGGCGCGGGAGAGCACCGACTGCCGTCGCCGGTTCCCCTCGTAGACGTTGCGTATGCGCGTGGATACCAGAGCAGGCACCCGCAGCAGATGGACGCCTGCCAGCTCCGGGGGGTCGCTGGCGCCGGCGGTCAGGACGAAGGTCTCCCAACCGAGGCGGTGGGCCAGGAGGCCGGCATAGGCAGCGGTGCCCCCCAGGCGATAGCCCCCGGGCACCGCGTCCTCCACCAGGTGCCCTACCACCAGGAAGCGGGGCATCCTTTAGGGCCGGCGGCCAGGGCTACCGCGGGGGCGACGACGGGGGGAGATCATGACCTTGCGGTCCTCGCCGTTACCTATGCTGGAGGTGACCACGTCGGGGTCGTTGGCCAGGGCCAGATGGACGATGCGGCGCTCGGCCGCCGGCATGGGCTCCAGGGTAACGGGGCGCCCCGTCTGCTTGACCCGTTGGGCGAGGCGCTGGGCCAGCCCCTTTAGGGCCTCCTCTCGCCGCCGCTTGTAGCCCTCCACGTCCACCGTCACCACCACGCGGCTGCCGAACTGGCGGTTGATCATGACGTTGAGGATGTACTGCAGGGCGGCAAGGGTGGAGCCCCGTCGGCCGATGAGGATGCCCAGATCCTCGCCGCGGATGTCCAGCACGGCGCTGGCCCGTCCCAGCCCGTCGCCGGGGGTCTCGGGCGGGCGAACGGAGACCTCGGCCTCCAGTCCCAGGCAGCGCAGCATCTGTCTCAGGTAGTCGGCGGCCTGGGCCACCTCGCTGGCCTCCACCCCCTTGACCACCACCCCCTCCTCCTCTTCCTCCTCCTCGATGGGGACGAAGGAGGGGCGCTCCTCACGGGTCAGGGAGGGCAGACGGCCAGGCTCAAGAGGAGTGACCCTCACCCGGGCCTCCTCACCGCCGAGGCCGAAGAGGCCCGGGCGGCCGGTGGTCAGCACCTCGATATGGACCTGGTCGCGCTCCAGCCCCAGCAGCGCTAGGGCCTTCTCGATGGCCTCGTCCAGGGTCCTACCGCTTGCCTCGACGCCTTCGCTCATGGTCCCCCCTTCGGCCGGATGTAGGCCTGCCCGCACCGCGGGCGGTGGCGGCGGGCTCTGGGAAGGGTAGCAGGACCCGCCGCCAGTCGATCCCTCGCTTCCCATACACGAAGTAGCTTATACCAACTGAGATGACATTGCTAACGAGCCAGTATAGCCCCAGGCCGCTGGGCACCGCTAGCGTGAACCAGACGAACATCAGGGGCATCATCAGGTTCAGGGTCTGGTTCATCTGCTGCTGCTCGGGTGTGGTGGCCGTGCTGCCAGCGGTGGACACCTTCTGCTGGAGGTAGGTGGTGACCCCCACCAGGATGGGCAGCACGAAGGTGGCATCGGGGCGGCCCAGGTTCAGCCACAGAAAGTGCTGTTCCAGCGGTATGGCGCTGTAGAGGTAGGACCACGGGTAGAGGTGCTGGGACAGGTCCACCACGGCCTCCGGAACGCCCCCCACCAGCACTATCAGGGCGCGGTAGAGGGCGATCCATACCGGGAACTGGATGAGCATTGGCATCAGGCAGCCCAGCGGGTTGACCCCGGCCTCCTGGTAGAGCTTCATCAGCTCCTCCTGCCGGCGCTTGGGGTCCTTGTACTTCTTCTGTATCTCCTGGACCCGCGGCTGGATGGCCGACATGGCCTTGGTGGACTGGAACTGGCGGATGGTGAGGGGCAGGGTGATGAGACGCATGAACAGGGTGAAGAATATGATGGCCAGGCCGAACTGCCCCAACAGGACATTGTTGAACAGGACCAGGAAGTTGATGAGGGGGTCCACGAACAGGGTGTGCCAGGGGTCCCGCCCGGCCTGGGCGGTGGCAAACACCGCCAGGAACACCAGCCCCAGCAGCAACAGGTAGAGGCGCCGGCCGAGGGCACCTGCTGGTCGGACGGTGGTGGGTCGGCTGCGGTCGCTCATGGCTGCGGCAGGTCCAGGCGTTGCACCTGCCCGCTGGTGGGGTCCAATCGGAAGACGTTGCCGTCGTGGGTCACTATGAGCACCTGGTCGTCAACGGGCGTTGGGTCGGCCAGGACGCGGCGCATCAGGTCCTGCCGTGCCCACGCCTCGCTGCCGGTGGCGGCGTCCAGCCCGTAAACGGTCCCCTCCCTGTCCACTATCACCAGCACCTGCCCCGTCAGCAGCGGCCGCGCCCGCACGGGGTTCTGGGCAGCGAAGGTCCAGCGCACGGATCCATCGGCCAGGGAAAGGGCGTAGACGGTGCCGTCCAGATTGGGCGCGTAGACGGTGTCGCCCACCACCAGGGGCTCGGCCCAGAACCAGTTCTCGGCCCGGGGAGGGCTGGGCCATTTCAGGCTACGGGAGCTCACGTCCACAGCATAAAGCCTGCGGTCAACGGCGCCAACGACGATGGTGCCGTTGGCCAGGACGGGGTTGGACACCAGGCCTGCCCCCACTTCCACCTCCCACAGCTTGCGCCCCGAGGCAGCGTCCAGGGCATAGAGCTTGCCGTCCATGGAGGCCACATAGAGGGTGTTGCCGTCCAGGAGGGGCCTGGCCCAAATGCTGCCACCAGTCCGGAAGGGCCAGCCGGCGCGCAGGGAGCCGTCGCGACCGTCGAAGGCGTAGACGCGTCCGTCATCGGAAGCGGCGTAAACGGTGCCGCTGGCCTCGTCCAGGGCCAGCGGGGCGACGATGGGGCCGTCCGTCTTGAAGCGCCAGCGCAGCCCACCCTGGGCCCGGTCCACGGCGTAGACATAACCATCGTAACCGCCGAAGTAGAGGGCGTCGGCCGTCGAGACCGGTGCGCCGTAGATGGCCTGGGGACGCACGTTGCGGTCGTTCTGTCCCGGAAAGCGCCAGAGGAAGCGCCAGGTCCCTACCTCGTAGGCCGACAGGCGTCCGGCCTCCAGGCTGACATACAACTGGCCTTGGCTCACCACCGGCGACGCCCAACCCCTGGGGGTGGCGGCGGCGGCGCAGGCTGTGGCCAGGAGGGTCAGGCCGGCCAGGAGGGCCACCGTCCCCCACAGCCGGCGGCCGCGGACAGCCGTGCGGACGGACTCAGGGGACAGGATCGTACCCACCGGGGTGAAAGGGGTGGCAGCGGGCCAGCCGCCAGAGGGTGAGGAGGCCGCCCTTGAGCAGCCCATGCTTCTGGATGGCCTCGTAGCCGTACTGGGAGCAGGACGGGAAGAAGCGGCAGGCGGGAGGCCTGGCCGGCGAGATCCGCTCCTGGTAGAAGCGGATGATGCCCAGGGCCGCCGACTTCATCCCCTCACCTCCTGGCCCTGGGAGGGGAGCAGGCCGGCCCGCGTCAGGAGGTGCTGGGCCGCCTGCTCTATCTGCCAGTAGTCGGCGGCGGCCGCCGGCGGCCTCAGCACGAACACCATGTCCCAGCCCGGTGCCAGGGGCAGGCGGCGCACCGCCTCCCGCAGGCGGCGCTTGGTGCGGTTGCGGACGGTGGCCTTGCCCAGCCGCTTGCCGGTCACCAGGCCCATGCGGGAGTAAGGCAGGCCGTTGGGTAACGTGCGCAGCACCATGAGCTCGTGACGATAGATACGGCCCCGGCGGAAGACCTGGTCAAAGGCCTTGCGGCCGTGGAGCCGCAGGAGCCTGCCCACGGCCCCCTCAGACGGTGAGCCGCCACCTCCCCTTGAGGCGGCGCCGCTTGAGGACGAGGCGACCCCCCTTGGTGGCCATCCGTGCCAGGAAGCCGTGCTTACGCTTGCGACGCAGGTTCTTGGGCTGATAGGTGCGCTTGGGCAAGGTCTCCTCCCCGCCCGCTGCGGGCCTCCCGAAGCACGGCCCATTATACCTGCCCCGTAGTCGAGGGTCAAACGTCGGCGAGCGCTAGTCCCCGCTCAGGGGAGGCTGGCGGAGGGGGTGGGATTCGAACCCACGAGGGGCACGGGCCCCTAGCGGTTTTCAAGACCGCCCCGTTCAGCCGCTCCGGCACCCCTCCCGCGCTCTAGTTTAAGGCATCGGGCTGCAGGGCCCATCCGCCCATCGCTAGGCCCAGGATGTGGGAAGGCCTCCGCCCCTTGGCAGCGGGCGGAGGCCGACCGTCGGCCTGCGCTGTGCCTACTTCTCGATGGGTGCACCCACTAGGCTGCCCCACTCGGTCCAGGAGCCGTCGTAGTTCTTCACCTTGGGGTAGCCCAGCAGGTACTTAAGGACGAACCAGGTGTGGGAGGACCGCTCGCCGATGCGGCAATAGGCGATGACCTCCTTGTCGGGCGTGATGCCCTGCGACTGGTAGAGCTGCCGCAGCTCCTCCGGGTCCTTGAAGGTCCCGTCCTCCTTCACCGCCATCGCCCAGGGGATGTTCTTGGCCCCTGGGATGTGGCCCGGACGCTGGGCACCCTCCTGGGGCAGGTTCTCGGGTGCTAGGATCTCCCCCTTGTACTCGGCGGGGGAGCGCACGTCCACCAGGGCCAGGTCGGGAGAGCCGAGACGCCGCAGGATCTCGTCGCGGAAGGCCCGCAGCTCCGGGTTCGGGTCCTTGGCCCGGTACTGGGTGCGCGGGTAGGAGGGCACCTCGGTGGTGAGGGGTCGGCCCTCGTCGATCCACTTCTTGCGACCACCGTTCATCACCCGCGCGTCCTCGTGGCCGTAATACTTCAGCAGCCAGAAGGCGTAGGTGGCGAACCAGTTGTTGTTGTCGCCGTAGAGGACCACGGTGGTGTCGTTGGCGATGCCAGAGCGGGACATGAGGTCTTCCAACAGCTCCTTGGGGGCGATGTCCCGCAGGATGGGGGCCTCCAGGTCGTTGCGCCAGTGCCAACCTATGGCACCGGGGATGTGGCCCGTCTCGTAGGCGGCCGTGTCCACGTCCACCTCAACGATGCGCACCTTGGGGTCGTTCAGGTGCTCGGCCACCCAGTCTGTGGAGACCAGGACCTCGGGATGGGCATACTGGGACATGTCGTCATCCCTCCGTACACGGGGCGTTCCAGAGACAACTCAATATTATACTATCCCGAGTTACAAAATCAAGTTTCCTTCGGCTACGCCGGGGCAATTGGGGGCCGAGGCTCGAGGGAAAACTAGGCCTGGACGTAGGAGGGGGCGATGCGCCCCAGGATATCCGCTGCCTGGGCCACCATCTCCTCCAGGATCTCGCGGGCGGGACGGATGCGGCGCAGCATGCCCGCGATCTGGCCGGCAGGGTTCATGAGCAGCTCCTTACGCCCGGCCTGCTGGGCTGCCACCGTTATCTCCCGGATGATGGCCCCCTGGAAGGGGAAGGGGAGGGTGGGGGCGCCCGCCCGCTCCCACTCCTCGATGAGGGGGTTGGTGATGTTGCGCATGGTCTTGCCCGAGTAGATGCGGGTGACGCGGGTGTCCTCCTCGCTGGCCTCCAGGATGCGCCGCTT
>DATLZD010000067.1:0-32835 GCA_035574155.1 Dehalococcoidia bacterium
GTGGCGGCGGAGGAGGTGTAGGGCCATGCCCCGCCTACGCATCACCTGGCGCAAGAGCGCCATCGGTTACCGCCGCGACCAGAAGGAGACCATCCGTGCCCTGGGCCTCAAGCGCCTGGGGCACACGGTGGAGCATGAGGACACGCCCGCCATCCGGGGCATGGTCTTCAAGGTGCGCCACCTGCTGACGGTGGAGGAGGTAAGGGACTGATGCTGGCCCATGAGCTTAGGCCACCGCGGGGGGCCAAGCACCGGCGCAAGCGCGTCGGCCGCGGCGACAGCAGCGGCCACGGTAGCTACTCGGGTCGGGGCATAAAGGGCCAGAAGGCCCGCGCCGGTAAGCCGGTGCCCCCCTGGTTCGAGGGCGGCCAGACGCGGCTGGTAAAGGGCCTGCCCAAGATGCGGGGCTTCGTCAACCCCTTCAAGGTCCAGTACGAGGTGGTCAACGTCGGCCAGTTGAACCGCTTCCCCGCCGGCAGCGAGGTGACCCCGGAGCTGTTGCGCCAGCAGCGGCTGGTGCGGGACGAGAAGCGACCGCTGAAGGTGCTGGGCGGTGGCGAGCTGAAGGTGGCCCTGACGGTGCACGCCCACCGCTTCAGCCAGTCGGCCCGCGAGAAGATCGAGGCGGCAGGGGGTCGCGCCCTGTCCCTGGAGGCTGGCGAGGGTGACGGCAGCCGCTAGGGGCCAGCGCCAGGCCCAGCCCCAGCTCCTGCAGGCAGCCCTCAACGCCCTGCTGCAGCCCGACCTGCGCCAGCGGCTGCTGTTCGTCTTCGCCATGCTGGTGGTGTTCCGCTTCATCTCCAACCTGCCGGTGCCCGGGGTGGACCCGCGCATCCTGCAGGACCTGTTCCGGCAGAACACTATCCTGGGCTTCCTCAACTTCTTCTCGGGCGGCGCCCTGAAGAACATGAGCGTGGCCGCCATGGGCGTCTATCCCTACGTGACGGCGGCCATCGTCATGCAGCTGCTGGTGCCCCTGGTGCCCACCCTCCGGGCCCTGTCCCAGGAGGGCGAATACGGGCGCAGACAGATCGAGATCTACACCCATTGGCTCACGGTGCCCATGGCCCTCCTGCAGGGCTATGGCCAGCTCATCCTGATCCAGAGCCTGCTCCCCGGGAGCATTCAGGTGGGCTTCACCGGCGAGACAGGGCTGCGGACGGTTACCATTCTCATCACCATGGCCGCCGGCACCATGTTCCTGGTATGGCTGGGCGAGCTGATCACCGAGCGGGGCATCGGCAACGGCATCTCCATCATCATCTTCGCCGGCATCGTCTCGGGCCTGCCCGAGTACGTCGGGGCGCGCCTGTTCACGGGGGTAGGCGGCACCATCACCAGCACCCTGATGCTAGGGCTGTTCACCCTGGGCCTGGTCTACCTCATCGTCTTCTTCCAGGAGGCCCAGCGGCGCATACCGGTCCAGTATTCCCGCAGCGTCTTTCGGGGTGGGCGCATGTACCGGCAGTCGGGGCAGACCCACATCCCCCTGCGGGTGAACTCGGTGGGGATGGTGCCCCTCATCTTCGCCTACTCCATCATCCTGCTGCCGGCCTACGTGGGGCAGGTCCTGGCGCAGAACAGCAACGACTTCATCAGCAACGTGGGAGAGTGGGCCCAACGGGCCTTCACGCCTGGGAACCCCTTCTACTGGCTGCTGCTGTTCCTGAGCGTGGTCATCTTCACCTTCTTCTACACCCTGGTCATCTTCCAGCAGCAGAACCTGGCCGAGAACCTGCAGCGGCAGGGGGGCTTCATACCCGGCATCCGTCCCGGCAGGCCCACGGAGGAATACATCAACCGGGTGCTGATGCGCATCACCTGGGCGGGGGCGCTCTTCCTGGGCTTCGTGGCGGTGTCGCCCTTCCTCATCGGCGCCTTGATGGAGCAGGACGTGAGCCTGCGAGGGCGCTCTGCTGCCCTGGGCATCAGCGCCAGCGGCCTCATCATCGTGGTGGGCGTGGTGCTGGACACCATGCGCCAGATCGAGGCCCAGCTGCTGATGCGCCAATACGAGGGCTTCATCCGCTAGGCGAGGGCTATGTTCCTGGTGTTATTGGGTCTGCCTGGGGCCGGCAAGGGCACCCAGGCCGCCTTTCTGGCCCAGCGCCTGGGGCTGGCCCACATCACTACGGGCGAGCTGTTCCGCGACAACATACGCCGCGGCACCGAGCTGGGCGAGAAGGCCCGGCCCTACGTGGAGTCAGGCCAGCTGGTGCCGGACGAGATCACCATCGCCATGCTGCTGAGGCGTCTGGAGGAGGCCGACTGCCAGCGGGGCTGCCTGCTGGACGGGTTCCCCCGCACGCTGGCCCAGGCGCGGGCTCTGGACGAGGCCCTGGCCCAGCGGGGGCAGGCCATCGACCTGGCCGTCTACCTGCGCGTCTCGGAGGAGGAGCTGGTGCGCCGCCTGTCAGGGCGGTGGAACTGCCCCACCTGCGGGGCTGTCTACCACGAGACCAACGCACCGCCCAAGGTCCCGGGCGTGTGTGACCGCGACGGCTCGCGCCTCTACCAGCGCGAGGACGACCGCCCCGAGGTGGTGCGCACGCGCCTGCAGGTGAATATGGCCCAGCTCCAGGAGCTGCTGGACCACTACCGCGCCCAGGGCAAGCTGCAGGAGGTGGACGGAGAGCAACCGGTGGAGGCGGTGAGGGAGCAGCTCCTCGCCCTGCTGACGGCCGCCCAGGAGAGGTGAACCGGGGCCGTGCCCATCGTCATCAAGTCGGAGGAGGAGATCGCCATCATGCGGGAGGCGGGCCGCCACGTGGCCCAGGTCCTGCAGATGCTGGTGGAGCACGTGCGGCCGGGCGTGGTGGAGCGGGAGCTGGACGAGCTGGTGCGCAAGGAGTTCGCCCGTCGGGGCGTCATACCCACCTTCCTGGGATACCAGGGCTACCCCGCCACCGTGTGCATCTCGGTGAACGATGAGATCGTGCACGGCATACCGGGGGAGCGGGCCTTCCAGGAGGGGGACATCGTCAGCATCGACCTGGGCTGCACCTACCGGGGCTTCGTGGCCGACTGCGCCGTGACGGTGGGGGTGGGGCGCATCAGCCCCGAGGCGGAGCGGCTCATCCGCGTCACCGAGGAGGCCCTCTGGCGGGGGATACGGGCGGCGCGGGCAGGGGCCCGCCTGGGGGCCATCGGCCACGCCATCCAGACCTACGTGGAGGCGGAGGGCTTCTCGGTGGTCCGCGAGTATGTGGGCCACGGCGTCGGCCGGCAGATGCACGAGGACCCCCAGGTCCCCAACTACGGCCCGCCCGACTGGGGACCGGTCCTGAGGAAGGGGATGGTCCTGGCCATCGAGCCCATGGTCAACATGGGGACCTGGCGCACCAAGCGCGACGCCGACGGCTGGACGGTGCGCACCGCCGACGGCTCCCTGTCGGCCCACTTCGAGCACACCATCGCCATCACCGATGGCGACCCGGTGGTGCTCACGCTGCCCTGAGGGCGTATAATAAAAATTTGGTCGCCCGTTAAGGAGGGAACCGGAAGAGGCCTTATGCCAAAAAAGGACACCATCGAGGTGGAGGGCATCGTCAGGGAGTCGCTGCCCAACGCCATGTTCAGAGTAGAGCTGCCCAACGGGCACATGGTGCTGGCCCACGCCTCAGGCAAGATGCGCATGCACTTCATCCGCATCCTGCCCGGGGACCGGGTGCTGGTGGAGCTTTCGCCCTATGACCTGAGCCGTGGGCGCATTACCTACCGCTTCCGCGAGAGCGGGGAGGCAGCGCGATGAAGGTGCGACCTTCGGTGACCCGTCGCTGCGACAAGTGCAAGGTGGTGCGCCGCCGGGGTGTGGTCTACATCATCTGCCCCAACCCACGCCACAAGCAGCGGCAGGGCTAGCAGGAGGAAGGGCATGGCACGTATCGCCGGAGTGGACATACCCAACGATAAGCGGCTGGACGTGGCCCTGACCTACATCTACGGCATCGGCCGCACCCGGGCCCTGGAGGTGTGTCAGGGCACGGGCATCGACCCCGCCCGCAAGGTGCGGGACCTGTCGGACGAGGAGCTGAACCGGCTGCGGGAGTTCATCGACCGCAACTACAAGGTGGAGGGGGAGCTGCGGGCGGAGGTGCGGCAGAACATCCAGCGGCTCATCGAGATCAACTGCTACCGCGGCATCCGCCACCGGCGGGGCCTGCCGGTGCGGGGGCAGAGGACCCGCACCAACGCCCGCACCCGCAAGGGCCCCCGCAAGACGGTGGCCGGCAAGCGGCGGGCCAAGGTCAGGAAGTAAGGGGGTAAGGGGAAATGCCACGGCCGAGACCCAGCAGCGGCGTGCGCAGGCGCGACCGCAAGAACATCCCAGTGGGGCGCGCCTACATCCAGTCCACCTTCAACAACACCATCGTGACCCTCACCGACCCCCAGGGGAACGTCATCTCCTGGGCCAGCGGCGGCACTGTGGGCTTCAAGGGCTCCCGCAAGGGCACCCCCTACGCCGCCAGCGTGGCCGCCGAGACGGCCGCCCGCCGCGCCGTGGAGCACGGCCTGCGCCAGGTGGAGGTGCTGGTGAAGGGGCCCGGCAGCGGCCGTGAGCCGGCCATCCGCGCCCTGCAGGCGGCCGGCCTGCAGGTCACCAGCATCCGCGACGTGACCCCCATCCCCCACAACGGCTGTCGGCCGCCCAAGCGGCGCCGCGTCTAGCTCCGGGCAAGGCAGCAGGGAGGAGGAAGTCAGGTCATGGGACGTTACACTGGCCCCGTCTGCCGCCTGTGTCGGCGAGCGGGGATAAAGCTCTACCTGAAGGGCAACAAGTGCTACACCAACTGCGTCCTGGAGCGGCGGCCCTACCCGCCTGGCCAGCACGGCCCCGAGCGACGCCAGTTCCGTCTCTCCGACCGCGGCATCCAGCTGCGGGAGAAGCAGAAGGCGCGTTACATCTATGGGATGATGGAGCGCCAGTTCCGGCGCTTCTTCGAAGAGGCCAGGCGCCAGAAGGGCGTCACCGGCGATAACCTGGTCAAGCTGCTGGAGCGGCGGCTGGACAACGTGGTCTACCGACTGGGCTTTGCCGAGTCGCGCAACCAGGCCCGGCAGCTGGTGCGGCATGGCCACATCGCCGTCAACGGCCGCAAGGCGGACATCCCGTCCATGCTGCTGCGGCCCGGCGACACGGTGAGCTGGACGCAGCGGGGCCAGCGCACCGCCCTGTTCGAGATGGCCAAGGCCCAGGTGGGGGGGAGGCAGGTGCCCTCCTGGCTCTCCCTGGACGCCGAGGCCATGACAGGGCGGGTGCTCTCGGAGCCCAACCTGGAGGAGGTGCCCGTGTTCTTCAACACGGCCTCCATCGTGGAATACTACTCGCGCTAGCAGGAGTCCGTCAGTCGTTTCTGAGGTTTGGAGGTGGGTCTGCCTTGACCCTGCAAGAGGTGCTAGAGCTGCCGCGCATCGAGATCGAGGAGGACCAGGGCGATTACGCCCGGGTGGTGGTGGCGCCCCTGCTGCCCGGGTTCGGCATCACCCTGGGCAACTCCCTGCGACGGGTGCTCCTCAGCTCCCTGCCCGGCGCAGCCATCACCCAAGTCCTCATCGAGGGGGTGCTGCACGAGTTCTCCACCATCCCCCACGTCAAGGAGGACACCATCGAGTTCCTCCTGAACGTGAAGGCCGTTCGCCTGCGGGCCCTTTCCGACCGACCGGCCACCTTGGTGCTGGACATCCAGGGGCGGGAAGGGGAGATCACCGCCGGCGACATCCAGGTCCCCGAGCACATCGAGGTGGTGAACCCGGAGCAGCACCTGCTGACGGTGGACTCGCCCGAGGCGCGGCTGCGCATCGAGTTCACGGTGGAGACGGGCCGGGGCTACCGCCCCGCCAGCCAGACCGATGGCCTGCCCATCGGCACCATCGCCGTGGATGCCATCTTCACCCCCGTGCGCAGGGTCAGCTACCGGGTGGAGCCCACCCGCGTAGGGCAGGCCAGCAACTACGACCGCCTGATCCTGGAGGTGTGGACCGACGGCACCATGGGGGCGGTGGAGGCCGTGAGCAGGGGCGCCGACATGCTGCTGCAGCACCTGCGGCTGTTCACCAGCATGGGCCGGGCAGCTGCCCCGGTGCTCACCCGCGGCATCGGCGCAGGCCTGCTGGTCTCCGAGGACCAGTACAACATGCCCATCGACGACTTGGACCTGTCCATGCGGACCTACAACTGCCTGCGCCGCAGCGGCATCACCACCGTGGGGCAGGTATTGGAGCGCACCGAGGAGGAGCTGCTGTCCCTGCGCAACTTCGGCCGCAAGTCCTATGAGGAGCTGCGGCAGCGCCTGGCCGAGCTGGGCATCCTCCCCCTGACGGCCGAGACCCTGACGGGCGCGGTGGAGGAAGAGGAAGAGGAAGAGGAAGAAGGGGAGGAACAGGAGCTGGCCGAGGTGGAGGCTCCGCCTGAGGCGGCTGCCCCGGCCGAGCCGGCGCAGGAGGCCGTCGCCGAGGCCCCGCCCCAGGCTGAGGTGGAGGCCGCGCCCCCCAAGGAGGAGAAGAGGCGCGAGCGGCGCAAGGAGAAGGCCACTGCCGAGGCCGTCGCCGGCGGCGACGGCCAGGAGGAGCCCGAGGGCGAGGAGATCGATCCCCGCTGGGCCAAGCTGCGGGAGCTGAAGCAACAGGCAGAGGAAGAGGAGTGAGCCATGGCCCATCAGGTGGACGGACGCAAGCTCGGTCGGCCCACCGACCACCGCCTGGCCCTCTTCCGCAACCAGGTCACCGACCTGTTGCGCTACGAGCGCATCGTCACCACCGAGGCCAAGGCCAAGGAGGTGCGGGGCCTGGCCGAGAAGATGATAACCCTGGCCAAACGGGGCGACCTGGCCTCCCGGCGCCGTGCCCTGGCCTTCATCTACGACAAGAAGGTGGTGCGCAAGCTGTTCGACGAGCTGGGGCCCCGCTACGCCGACCGCCCCGGCGGTTACACCCGCATCACCAAGCTGGGGCGTCGGCAGGGGGACGGGGCGCACCTGGTCCAATTGGAGCTGGTCTAGCCCCGGAGGGGGCAGGACGTGGCTGGGGAGGGCACGCGTCGACGCATCGCCCTCCTGCTGGAATACCAAGGGACGGCCTACGCTGGCTCCCAGCTCCAGGCCAACGCGCCCACGGTGCAGGGGGCGGTTGAGGCGGCCCTACGCAGCTTAACAGGCGAACGCGTCCGGCTGGCCCTGGCCGGCCGCACCGACGCCGGCGTCCACGCCAAGGGGCAGGTGGCGTCGTTCCTGACCACCAAGGACTATCCGCTGGAGGCCTTCGTGGAGGGGCTCAACGCCCACCTGCCGGAGGACATCGCCGTGGTGGCGGCCGCCCAGGTGCCCCTGGCCTTCGACGTGCGCCGCCACGCCCGTCGCCGCTGGTACCGTTACACGGTGCTGCTGCGGCCGGCCAGGCCGGCCCTGCTGCGCCACTTCGCCTGGCACCTGCGGGGTACTCTGGACGTGGAGGCGATGGCGCGGGCGGCGGGCCTGTTGGAGGGGGAGCACGACTTCGCCTCCTTCACCCGGCCCGACCAGGCGGGCAGGCGGACCGTGCGCACCGTCTACCGCTGCCGCCTGCAGCGCCGCGGCCCCCTGCTGCTGCTGGACATGGAGGCCAACGCCTTCCTCCCCCAGCAGGTCAGGCGCACCGTCGGCACCCTGGTGGAGCTGGGCAGGGGGAAGCTGTCGGAGGCCGAGCTGGCGGAGATGCTGTCCCGGCCCAGGCCCGGTGCGGCCCGCTGGGCAGCCCCCCCTCACGGACTGTGTCTGATGCGGGTATACTATGACGAGGAGATATTCGACCATGCCCCTCAAGAGGCCCAAGACCTATCAGCCTAAGGAACGGGAGCTGGTGGCCGAGTGGCATGTGCTGGACGCCGACGGCCAAGTGCTGGGGCGTCTGGCCTCCCAGGCGGCGCACCTGCTCATGGGCAAGCACAAGCCCAACTACACGCCCCACCTGCCCGTGGGGGACTACGTGGTCATCGTCAACGCGGCCAAGGTGCGGGTGACGGGCAAGAAGCTTACCGACAAGGTCTACTACCGCCATACCGGCTACATGGGCGGCATCCGTGCCGTCACTCTGCGCGACCTGCTGGCCAAGCACCCCGAGCGGGTCATACAGCTGACGGTCCGGCGCATGCTGCCCAAGAACCGCCTCGGCCGCTACCTGCTGGGGCGCCTGAAGGTCTATGCCGGCCCGGACCACCCCCACGAGGCCCAGGTGAGGGCCAGCGAGAAGCGGCGGGCAGCCCTGGCTTCCGAGGCGGCCACCAAGGAGTGATGGACCATGGCCCAGGAGACGCTGACCATCCCCAGCCCCTACGAGGAGCTCTTCCAGGGCACCTACTACGAGGGAGTGGGCCGCCGTAAGACCACGGTGGCCCGGGTGCGCCTCTTTCACGCCCAGGGCGAGGGAGGGCACATCATCGTCAACGGGCGCCCCTACACCCAGGTCTTTCCCCGCCTCCTGCACCAGGTGATGGTGCGGCGTCCCCTGGAAGTGACGGGCACCCTGCAGCAGTTCAACGTGAGCGTCAAGTGCCGCGGCGGCGGCATCAGCGGCTGGGCCGGAGCCATCTCCCACGGCATAGCTCGCGCCCTCATCGAGTGGAACCCGGAGCTGAAGCCGGTGCTGCGGCGGGCGGGGCTGGTCACCCGTGACCCCCGCGTCAAGGAGCGGCAGAAGTACGGCCTCAAGCGGGCCCGCAAGGCGCCCCAGTACAGCAAGCGCTGACGCCCTAGCGCTGGGCCAGCCAGGCCTTGAGGCGCTCGATCTCCGGGACCGGCGTGGGGTCCACCCCGTTCAGCAGCGCCAGGTAGAAGCTCACGTAGTCGGCCAGGAGGGTGGCCGCCAGCAGCACGGCCAAAGGCCCCTCGCCGGGCACCGCCACTGTGTGGCACTCCACCCCTGCCTCCTCCAGCGTCTGTCGGGTGAACTCATATCGCAGGAGCACCCGCGGGTGCAGCCGGGGCGAGTGGAGGAACACGGCACTGGTGTGTCGGGCCACCGCCTCCGGCCGGGCGAAGGCGACGACGGCGTTGTGGTCGGCCTCGGGCAGCTCTTCGTAGAAGGCCCAGGCCTTGGCGTTCTCGTTCACCTGGGTCTTGAAGCGGTGGGCGGCCTCGGCCAGGGGGCCAGCCCCGAACACCACCACCAGCCGTCCGTGCAGGCGCAGGGCCAGCGATTTGGCCGGGTTGTCGGGCGTGGGCACCGTGGCGTCCAGCCGGCGCCCCTGGGCCTCCATGACCGATAGGGCCTCCTCCACCAGGGGCGCCGGGTCGTCCAGGGCACCGACGAGGTGTGCCACCCTCAGGAGGGGCATCAGGCTGTAGCCCAGGGCGGCCCGGGGCTGGGCGCGATAGCCAATGGTGAACAAGGGCAGCCCCCGCTCCCTCGCTAATTCCCCCAACCGGCCGCCGCCCGTGATGACCACCACCCTGGCTCCTCGCTCCAGGGCCTGCTGACAGGCCGAGAGGGTCTCCTCGGTGTTGCCGGAGTAGCTGGAGGCGACGGCCAGCGTCTGGCTGTCCACCCAGGGAGGCAGGTCATAGCTGCGGACCAGCCCCACCGGCAGCCTGGTGCCTAGGGAGCGAAGGTAGTCGCCGGCGATGGCCGAGCCGCCCATACCCAGGACGGCCAGCCCCCTGACGGGTCGATAGTGGTCGGGCAGGTGGAGGCCTTGGGCCTCCTGCCAGGCCCGACGGCACTGGCGGGGCAGGTCGCGGATGGACTCCAGCATCCCACCCGGGTCGAGCGCCGGCAGGCGGGAGAGGTCGTCCAGGACGTCCAAGGCTAGACCCCCAGCAGGCGACGGGCGTCGTCCAGGACGCGATAGACCAGCCGCTCGTCGCCCTGGGCCTCGCTGTAGATGCGGAGCAACGGCTCGGTGCCCGAGAAACGGAACACCACCCAGCCGCCCTCCAGCAGGAAGCGGACGCCGTCCAGCTCGTCCTGGCCCACGACCCTCAGCCCGCCGATGCGGTCGGGCGCGAGGTCGCGCAGGCGGGCCTGCAGCCGCTCCCGCTGCCCCTCCTCCAGGTGGACGTCCACCCGATCGTAGTAGTGGGGGCCTACCAGGTCGAACAGCTCCTGCAGCAGCTCCGAGGGCGTCCTGCCCCGCCGCACCATGAGGTCCAGGAAGCAGAGGGCGGCCAGGATGCCGTCCCGCTCGGGCAGGTGGTCGCGAAAGGCGTAGCCCCCCGACTCCTCGCCGGCCATGAGGGCATCGGTCTCCCTCATCTTGGGCCCCAGGAACTTGAAGCCCACCGGCGTCTCGTGAACGGGCAGGCCCAACGGCTCGGCCAGGGCGAAGGCCATGCGGGTGGCCGTCAACGACTTGACGATGGGCCCCCGCTGGCCACGGACGTGGAGGAGGTAATAGGCCAGGAGGGCGAAGGTCCGCTGGTTGTCCAGGAAGCGCCCCTGCTCGTCCACCACCCCAAGGCGGTCGCCGTCGCCGTCGTTGGCCAGGCCCACCTGGGCGCCGTGGCGGCGCACCGCCTCCATGAGGGGCTTCAGGTTACGGGCGATGGGCTCTGGCGCGTCCATGCCGGGGAAGATGGGGTTGCGGCCGCCCCGTATCTCCCACACCTTGGTGCTGTCGCCCCGCAGGAGACGTCGCAGGTAGGCGGCGGCCGCGCCGTGCATCGGGTCGGCCACCACCCTCAGGCCTGCCCTGCGCAGCGCCTCCAGGTCCAGCAGGCCCTCCAGGTGGCGCAGATAGGCGGGGTCAGGGTCGTAGTCCTCCGCCAGGCCGCGGCGGCGGGCGTCGACCAGGGGCAGGCGGGGTATGGAGGCCCATTCCTCCTCGGGGGGGATGAGGGACTCGATGCCGGCGGTGTACTGGGGAGGGGGCGCGCCGCCGTAGTCGGGACGGACCTTGAATCCTAGCCAGCGCCAGGGGTTGTGGCTGGCAGTGATGACCACGGCGCCATCGGCCCCCAGCTGGAGGATGCCGTGGGCCACCACCGGCGTGGGCGTGGGCCGGGGGGTGAGGAAGACACGGATGCCGTGGGCCGTCAGGACCTCGGCGGCAGCGGCGGCGAAGTCCTCAGCGGCGAAGCGGCGGTCATAGCCCACCAGCACCCCCCGCCGCACGCCCTGCTGCCCCAGGAAGCGGGCATAGCCCTCGGCGCAGGCGCGCACGGCGGCGAAGGTGTAGTCCTGGGCGATAACGGCCCGCCAGCCGTCGGTCCCGAAGCGAATGCGGCTCATGCCAGGGCCAGCGCCTTCACCTCCGCCTCCGCCTCCCGCAGGTCCTTGACCGTGTCCACCGCCCGCCAGTAGGCACGGCTGCGGTAGCCGAACAGCTTCCCCTCGGCGGCCAGCTCTGGGAAGGTAGTCGTCTCATGGTCGCCCCTTTCGGGAAGGCGGGCGAAGAATTCCGGCGACAGGACATAGATGCCGGCGTTGATCCAGTAGGGCAGCGGTGGCTTCTCGAGGAACTGGGAAATGCGGCCGTCCCGCCCCACGCGGACGATGCCGTAGGGGCTCAGGAGGGGCACCAGCATGACGGTAGCCGCTGCTCCCTTGCGTCGGTGGTAGGACAGCATGGGCCCCAGCCGCTGGTTGGTGATGATGTCGCCGTTGAGGCCGATGACCACCTCCTGGCCCGGGGGCACCAGCTGGTAGCCCAGGCGCAGGGCGCCGCCGCGTCCCAGGGGCTCCGGCTCCACCGTATAGGTGATGTGGACGCCGAAGCGGGAGCCATCGCCGAAGTGGTCCCGGACCACCTCCGCCTTGTAGTGGCAGAGCATGACGATGTGGGTGACCCCCTGGGACTTGAGCCATAGGACCTGGTACTCCAGGATGGGGCGCCCGTTGACGGGCACCATGGGCTTGGGGCGGTCCCAGGTATAGGGACGCAGCCGCTCTCCCTCGCCACCGGCGATGATGAGGGCATACAGCAACTACCCTCACCTCCCCCTTCAGCCGGCGCTGTCAGGCCGAATCAGGCCCGCTGGGCCAAGCCCGCCGCCCGCCGCAGCTCCTCGGCCATGTCGGTGCGCTCCCAGGGCAGGTCCAGGTCGCTGCGGCCGAAGTGCCCGTAGGCGGCGATGGGGCGGTAAATGGGGCGCCGCAGGTCCAGTCGGCGGATGATGCCCCGTGGGCTCAGGTCGAAGTGCTGGCGCACCAGCTCCACCAGCCCCCCATGGTCGAACTTGTGGGTGCCGAAGGTCTCCACCGAGATGGCGATGGGCTGGGGGTGGCCGATAGCGTAGCACAGCTCTACCTCCACCCGGTCGGCGAGGCCCGCCGCCACCAGGTTCTTGGCCACCCAGCGGGCGGCGTAGGTGGCCGAGCGGTCCACCTTGGAGGGGTCCTTGCCCGAGAAGGACCCGCCCCCGTGGCGGGCGGCAGAGCCGTAGGTGTCCACCATCGTCTTGCGGCCCGAGAGGCCGGAATCGGCGGCCGGGCCGCCCAACACGAAGCTGCCGCTGCGGTTGACGTGCACGTCCGTCTGGCTGTCCAGCCAGTGGCCCAGCACCGGCCGGATGACGTGCTCCAGGACATCGGCGCGGATGCGCTCCTGGGTGATGGGGCCACGCTCGTCCCGGTCGTCGTGCTGGGCGGCGATGACTACCGCTGCTGCCCGCTTGGGCTCGCCATAGGAGTACTCGATGGTCACCTGGGACTTGCCGTCGGGCCGCAGGTAGGGGATGATGCCCCGCTTGCGGCACTCGGCCAGGCGCATGCACAGGCGGTGGGCCAGGACGATGGGCAGGGGCATCAGCACCTCCGTTTCACGGCAGGCGAAGCCCACCATGATGCCCTGGTCGCCGGCCCCCTCGTCCTCCCCCACGGCCTGGAATATCTCCGGGGACTGGCGCTTGATGGCCACGATGATGCCGCAGGAGTCGGCATCGAAGCGGTACTCGGGGCTGGTGTAGCCAATCTCGCGGATGACACGGCGGGCCACGTCATCGTAGTTGACGTAGTGGCGGGTGGTGATCTCGCCCAGGATCACGATGAGGCCGGTGGTGGCCGTCACCTCGCAGGCCACATGGGCATCGGGGTCGTGGGCCAGGATCTCGTCCAGTATGGCATCGGCGATCTGGTCACAGACCTTATCGGGGTGCCCCTCCGTCACCGACTCGGCGGTCATCAGCACCGAGGGGGCGCTCATGAGGGTCAGTGCCATGGCCCTACCTCCTGTCCTTGGGGGTCTGCTCCCGTCAGGTCCCTTCCTCCCAGCTGGAGAGGTATCGCCGCTGCTCCTCCGTTAGCTGGTCTATGCGGATGCCCATGGAAGAGAGTTTGAGGCGCGCCACCTCCTGGTCCAGCTCCTGGGGGACATTGTATACCCCCGGCGCCAGCCTTTCCTTCCTGGTGGCCAGGAACTCCACCGCCAGGGCCTGGTTGGCGAAGCTCATGTCCATGACGCTGGCCGGGTGGCCCTCGGCGGCGGCCAGGTTGATGAGGCGCCCCTCCCCCAGCAGGTAGAGACGGCGGCCGTCGGGCAGCCGGTACTCGTCCACGTTGGGCCGGATGCGCCGCTTGGCCTCGGCCATCTCCTCCAGGGCGGCGATGTTGATCTCCACGTTGAAGTGGCCCGAGTTGGCCACGATGGCGCCGTCCTTCATGGCCTGCAGATGGTGCCGGTCGATGACGTTGACGTTGCCAGTGAGGGTGATGAAGATGTCGCCCACGGCGGCGGCCTCGGCCATGGGCATCACCTGATAGCCGTCCATGGCCGCCTCCAGGGCCCGCACCGGGTCCACCTCGGTGACGATGACCTTGGCCCCCAGGCCGCGCGCCCGCAGGGCCACCCCCCGCCCGCACCAGCCGTAGCCGGCCACCACCACCGTCTTGCCCGCCCACAGGACGTTGGTGGCGCGGGTGATGCCATCGTTGGTGCTCTGGCCGGTGCCGTAGCGGTTATCGAACAGGTGCTTGGTCTGGGCCTCGTTGACGGCGATGATGGGGTAGCGCAGGACGCCCTCCTGGGCCATGGCCCGCAGGCGGATGACGCCGGTGGTGGTCTCCTCTGTGCCCCCCAACACCCCGTCTATCAGCTCCTGGCGTTCCTTGTGGAGGGTGGTCACCAGGTCGGCGCCGTCGTCCAGGGTGATGTGGGGGCCGTGGGCCAGGGCCTGGTGGATATGGCGGTAATAGGTGGCGCTGTCCTCCCCCCGCACGGCGAAGACCGGGATGCCGAACTCCCGGACCAGGGCGGCGGCCACGTCGTCCTGGGTGGAGAGGGGGTTGGAGGCGCACAGGGCCAGCTGGGCACCGCCCTCCCGCAGGCACAGGGCCAGGTTGGCTGTCTCGGTGGTGATGTGCAGGCAGGCGGAGATGCGCAGGCCGGCCAGGGGCCGCTGGCGAGCGAACCGCTCCCGTATCAGCCCGATGACGGGCATCTCGCGGGCGGCCCACTCGATACGCCTGACCCCCTCGGGGGCCAGGGACAGGTCCTTGACGTCGTAGTCCAGGGCTGGTCGGGCCATTCTCTCCTCCGGAGGCGGGGCACCGCCCCTAGTCCCTCATGATAAGACCAGCTCCGCCCCCAGGCTACGTCCCCGCCAGCGGGCCGCCGCCCTCCGCAGCAGGGCGAGGATCCCCAGGGGCTCTCGCCGCAGGGCGGGGGTCTCATACAACGTGCACTCTACCCTATACCCCAGCTTACGGTAAACCTGCACCGCGGGCGCGTTGTCCGTCTCCACTGTCAGATAAACGTTAGGGCAGGAGCGCAACAGCTCCTGGGTGACGGCCCCCGTTACCAGGGTGGCCAGCCCCCTTCCCCGCCAGTCGGGGTGGGTGAAGACGTTCCCCACCACCGCGATCCCCTCCTCCGGTGCGACGACGTGGGTCCCGGCGATGGCCACCAGGCGCCCATCGGCCACGGCCCCGTAGTAGACCCCCTCCTCCAGCACCCGTGCCGGGTAGCCTGCAAAGCCCCCCTCCGCGCTGTAGAGGCGGTTGACGGCCCCTATCTCCCGGGGGCGCAGGCGGACCAGCTGGTAGGCGGGGCCGGCTGCCGGGGGTGGACGGAAGGCCTCGGCGGTCACTCCCATGCGGTACATGAGGCGCTGGCGGGAAAGAAGGAAGTGGCGCTGCAGGGCCGCCAGGTGCTCAGGTCGGCAGGTGGCGAAGGAGTAGCGGGGGCCGGGGTGCAGGCGCAGGGCCACCTCCACCGCCTCGGCGTCGCCCACCGTGACCAGGGAGGGACCGGGACCGCTGCGGGCATAGAAGACGATGCCCCACCCCTCTCCTTCGCCCTGGCAGAGGAAGAAGCGGCTGAGGGCGAAGAGACGGGGGGCCAGGTGGGCGATGGCGAAGGCGGCATAGGCCCTCTGGGGCTCCAGGTAGGGGCGCAGGTCGGCCGGCTCCAGCAGGGGGCGCACCAGGTATGTGCGCCGCGCCCTGCCCATCGGCAGCGCCGTCTCAGTCACCGCCGCCCGCCTCCAGGTATTTACCGATTATAGGCCGTAGTCGCTCCTTCGTCTCCGCCGGCACCAGGTGGAAGGGGGTGATGAGGGCGTCACGGAGAGCGCTGGCACATGGACAGGCGCGCTCCCTCGGCAACGATCTCACCGCCCCTCGCACCGTCCGCCGGGCAAGCTCCACGCCCCGGGCCAGGTTGGCGATGACCATCTCCGCCGTCACGTCCGCCTCCCGCGGGTGCCACACGTCGTAGTCGGTGACGATGGCCAGGGTGGCGTAACACATCTCCGCCTCGCGGGCCAGGCGGGCCTCGGGCAGGGCTGTCATGCCGATGAGGTGGGCGCCCCAGGAGCGATAGAGCTGGGACTCGGCGCGGGTGGAGAAGGACGGCCCCTCGATGACCACGTAGGTCCCGCCGTCGTGCACGGTGGCCCCCGTCTCTCGGGCTGCCGCCACCAGGGCCCGCCGCAGGGACGGGCAGAAGGGGTCGGCAAAGGCGATATGGGCCACTAGCCCCCCACCGAAGAAGGTGCCCGGCCTCCCCCGCGTGCGGTCGATGAGCTGGTCGGGCACCGCTAGGTCCAAGGGCGCGTAGTCCTCGTGCAGGGAGCCCACGGCGCTGACGCCGATGACCATCTCCACCCCCAGCAGCTTCAGGGCGTAGATGTTGGCCCGGCTGGGCACCTCCGCCGGCAGCAGCCGGTGCCCGCGACCGTGGCGGGGCAGGAAGGCCACCCGCTCCCCGTCGATGGTGCCGATGACGATGCTGTCGGAGGGAGGGCCGAAGGGCGTCTCCAGGACCACCTCCTCCACCTCGCCGATGCCCTCCATCCCGTAGAAGCCGCTGCCGCCGATGACGGCTATGCGGGCCTTGGCCTCAGCCATGCTCGTTACCTCCGCCTAGGAGCTGGGGCAGCGATTCGCCATAAGGGGGACGGGCGATGCCCCGCTCGGTGACGATGGCGTCCACATAGGCGGCCGGCGTCACGTCGAAGGCCCAGTTGAGGACGTCCACCCCCTCGGGGGCCAGGGACGCGCCGCCCACCCGTCGCACCTCCTCCGGCGACCGTTCCTCGATGGGTATGCGCGAGCCGTCGGGGGTCGAGGGGTCGAGGGTGCTGGTGGGGGCGGCCACGTAGAAGGGGACGCCGTGGGCGCGGGCCAGCAGCGCCAGGGCATAGGTCCCCACCTTGTTGGCCACGTCGCCGTTGGCGGCGATGCGGTCGGCCCCCACCACCACCGCGTCCAGCCGGCAGCGGGCCATGAGGGCGCCCGCTGCCCCGTCGACGATGAGGGTGCACGGGATGCCTTCCCGCCACAGCTCCCAGGCCGTCAATCGCGCCCCCTGCAGCAGGGGCCGCGTCTCGGTGGCGTAGACGCGGGACAGGCGCCCCGTCTGCCAGGCCACGCGCACGATGCCCAGGGCGGTGCCCAGGCCGCCGGTGGCCAGAGCGCCCGTGTTGCAGTGGGTGAGGACGACGGCCCCCATCGGCAGCAGCGATGCCCCCAGCTCTGCCAGGCGACGGTCCGCCTCCATCTGCTCCAGGTGCAGGCTGCGGGCCTCCTCCTCCAGGGCCGCCACCGCCTGCTGCGGCGAGGTGCAGGCGCGGGCGCGGCCCAGCAGCCGCTCCAGCGCCCAGGACAGGTTGACGGCGGTGGGACGGGTGGCGGCCAGCTCCGCGGCAGCCCCCTCTAGGCCGACCAAGAAGCCCGCCATGTCCCGGCCCTGCAGGCTGCGGGCGGCCAGCACCAGGCCATAGGCGGCGGCGATGCCGATGAGGGAGGCGCCCCGCACCCGCAGCGAGCGGATGGCCTCGGCCACGGTGCGGTGGTCCCGGGCCTCCAGATAGCGCTCCTGGGCAGGCAGGGCCGTCTGGTCCAGCAGGCGCAGGCCCTGCCCCGTCCAGGCGATGGCCTCCATGCCTAGGTTGCCTCCGACCCCCATGCTATCAGAAGCCCGGTCACGTCAGGGCAGCTCCTGGGCGTCCACGTCGTCCAGGAGCCAGCGCCCGTCGTGGGACTGAACCGCGCGGAAGCGGACCTCGAAGCGGCGCCAGACCACTTCCTCCCCCTCCCGCTGGCGGAGGGAGACCACCATCAGCAACAGGGAGCGGTCACCGTCCAGGCGGCGGGGCGGCTGGACGGCCTCCACCTGGACCGCCTCGCTGAAGCGGAAGCCGTTGATGAACCCCCGCCACGTCTGGCGCTGCTGGAACTGGGGCGAGAGGTGCTCCCATGCCGCCCGGAAGGCGTCATGGACTGCCTGGAGCTGCTGTCGGACCCCTTCCACGGGCTGCCCGTCCTCCTGGGCCAGCTCCTGGGCCACCTGGTCCATGTCCTCTTCCTGTCCCTGCTCCTTGGCCCCCAGCCAGGGCCAGACGTAGCGGTAGCGCTGGACCGGCGTCCAGACGGACGCCTTCTCCAGGGCGGACGCCACGGCGGACCAGTAGTCCAGGGCGGCCTGGGCGGGCGTGTGCACCCCCGCCCGCACGGTCCAGCCCTGGCCCTCCCGCCAATAGACGCGGTAGCGGGGCATGCCCTCGGCCCCCTGCCAGGCGAGGGCTATCTCGTCCAGGCCGTCGCCGTCGGCGTCCAGGGCCAGCAGGGGACGGACGGCGCCCGGCGATGCCGGCCTGGCCGACAGCCCCTGACCCATCTCCGTCAGGGGAAGGAGGCGCGAGGCGTCCAGGTCGACGAAGTAGGTGGAGGCGTCGGCGCTCACGGCGTAGGTCCCGCTGGGAAGCTCCAGGCCGGGGGCGAGGCCGCTAGGGCCCTCCAGGCTGAAGAAGGCCAGCATTCCCCAAGGCTGCCCCTGCAGGGGTGGCGGCAAGGGGCTGATGCGCCAGCGCGGGTCGGCGGCCAGCGATAGCCCCTGCCCCGGCACCGACTCCAGGGCGACGTCAGGGAAGGCCCGCCGCAGCAGCTCGGCGAGGCCCGGCAGTCGGACCTCGTCGGCGGCAGGGGGCGAGGCCTGACGCCCGCCGCAGGCCAGCAGCACCGCTAGCGGCATGGCCGCCAGGGCGAGGGCCATCCGCCGCAGATGGGGCAACGGGGGCCGTCGGCCCCGCGTGCTACAATGGGGCCGACATCGCAGGTCGGAGCGGAGCCCATGTCCGCGCACGACGCCCTCAAGCAGATTGTATCGCAGGCTATAGACCAGCGGCGTCAGGAGCTGGTGGAGCTGAGCCTCCGCATCCACTCCCACCCGGAAACGGCCTTTCAGGAGCACCGGGCAGCCCGCTGGCTGGCCGACTACCTGGAGGCCAACGGCTTCCGGGTGGAGAGGGGCATCTGCGGCATCGAGACGGCCTTTCGCGCCACCTACGGGTCGGGCCGGCCCCACATCGCCTTTTTGGCCGAATACGATGCCCTGCCCGGCATCGGCCATGGCTGTGGGCACAACATCATCGGCACGTCATCGGTGGCGGCGGGCATTGCCGCCAAGGCCGCCGTGGACGCCTTGGGGGGCACCATCTTCGTCATCGGCACGCCCGCCGAGGAGGCGGCCGGGGGCAAGGTCTACATGGCCGCCCGCGGGGCCTTCGACGGCCTCGACTGCGCCATGCTGGTGCACCCCGCCTCTCGCGACTCGGTGGTCACCTATGCCTTGGCCTGTCTTGAGCTGGACGTGGAGTTCTTCGGGCGGGCTAGCCACGCCGCCGCCGCGCCCGAGCTGGGGCTCAACGCCTTGGACGCCATGGTCATCGCCTTCTCGGCCATCGGCCTGCTGCGGCAGCAGGTGCGCAGCGACGCCCGTATCCACGGCATCATCACCGACGGCGGCCAGGCCGTGAACGTCATACCCCACCACACGGCGGCCAAGCTGCTCCTGCGCGCCCTGGACGACGACTACCTGGACCACCTCCGCGAGCGGGTGCTGGCCTGCTTCCGGGCGGGCGCCGAGGCCAGCGGCTGCCGTCTGGAGCACCGCTTCGGCGACGAGTCCCGTTATATGACCATGCGCACCAACCGGGTGCTGGCCCAGGTGTTCGCCTGCAATCTGGAGGCGCTGGGGCGGCGGCCCGAGGAGCCGCGGGAGCGACGCGCCCTGGGCTCCACCGATATGGGCAACGTCAGCCACCTGCTGCCAGCCATCCACCCCACGGTGGCCATCGCCCCGCCGGAGGTGTCCATCCACACCGAGGAGTTCCGGGAGTTCGCCCGCAGCGAGTCGGGGCACCGGGGGCTGGTGGACGCGGCCAAGGCCCTGGCCATGACAGCCGTGGACCTGTTGGCCGACCCCTCCCTGCTGGAGCGGGCCTGGCAGGAGTTCCGCCAGGGCCCCTGAACTTTTTCAGGCCACGGGGCTGGCCACTTCCCGCAGGGCGGCCAGCATCCCCGACCGGGCCGCCTCCCGGGCCACCCGCAGCGAGCTGTAGATGGCGCGGGCGTCGCTGCGGCCGTGGGCCACGAACACCAGCCCGTCCACCCCCAGCAGGGGGCCAGCCCCATACTCCCGCCAGCTGGTGCGGCGCAGCAGGTCGCGCACCGACGGCGCCAGGACCGCCCCCGCCAGCAGCAGGAACGGCACCGCAGGCAGGACCAGCGGCAGGGCCAGGACGTGGTAGGGGCGGCCCAGGAGGGCCTCCCGCCCCAGCCGCTTCACCAGGTCCACCATCCCCTCCATGGTCTTGATGACCACGTTGCCGGTGAAACCATCGGTGACGACCACATCGGCCAGGCCGCGGGTGATGTCCTTCCCCTCCACATTGCCGATGAAGTTGAGGCCCGAGGCCTTCAGCAGCCTGTAGGCCTCCTGGGCCAGGGCGTTGCCCTTGGTCTCCTCCTCGCCAATGTTGAGGAGGCCCACCCGGGGACGGTCCACCTTCCAGGCCCGTTCCAGATAGGCCGAGGCCATCTGCGCCCACTGGACCAGATAGTGGGGCTTGACGTCGGCGTTGGCCCCCACGTCCAGCAAGAGCGTCAGGGGGCGGCCCAGCGGCATCAGGGCAGCCAGGGTGGGCCGTTCGATGCCGCGGATCCGCCCCAGGTGCATGATGGCAGCGGCCATGATGGCGCCGGTGTTGCCGGCCGACACGAAGGCCTGGGCCTTGCCCTCCTTCAGTAGGCGCAGTCCCACGGCGATGGAGGAGTCGCGCTTGCGCCAGGCGGCCCTGGCCGGCTCCTCGTCCATGGCGATGACCTCGGCGGCGGGAACCAGCTCCAGGGTGGGGGGGCGAGGGCCGAGGCGCTCGAGCTCGGCGGCGACGGCCTCGGGCTGCCCCACCAGGGCCACCCGCAGGCCCAGGCGTCGGGCGGCCATGACGGCCCCCCGCACGGGCTCCCTGGGGGCGTGGTCGCCGCCCATGGCGTCCAGGGCGATGACCGGCTCTTGGGCCACCTTCCCACCTCGGCAAGCCTATGCTATCCCCCTTCCCCGAGGACGTCCACCCGCGGCCGATACTTGACTTACTCCATCGATAAAGTCCACAATTTGGCTATGCCCCGTCCCTGGGCAGCCAAGTGCAGGAGGTGAGCCGGACATGGCGCTGTTTCGTCCCGACCCTACCTTCTACCCCTCGCCGCGGCTGGCCATGCAGGCCCCGCCCGAGTCCCTGGCCTACGTGGCCCTGCTGAACGTGGGCAATGGCCGCCCTGACGCGTTGGCCGTGGTGGACGTGGACCCCCGCTCCGCCACCTATGGGCAGGTGGTGGACAGGCTGGACCTGCCCAACGTGGGCGACGAGCTGCACCACTTCGGCTGGAACGCCTGCTCCTCGGCCCTCTGCCCCCATATGCCCCATCCCCACCTGGAGCGGCGCTACCTGTTGGTGCCTGGCCTCCGCTCCTCCCGCATCTACATCGTCGACACCCGGCCCGATCCGGCCCGACCCCGCATCGTGAAGACCATCGAGCCTGAGGAGGTGAAGGGGCGGGCGGGCTACTCGCGCCTGCACACCGTCCATTGTGGCCTGGACGGCATCTACGTGTCGGCCCTGGGAGGCGCCGACGGCGGCGGCCCCGGCGGCATCCTGGTGCTGGACCACGACACCTTCGAGGTGCTGGGGCGCTGGGAGATCGACCGGGGCGACCAGTTCCTGGCCTACGACTTCTGGTGGCACCTGGCCCATGACGTGGTGGTCACCAGCGAGTGGGCTACCCCCGACCTGTTCGAGCACGGCCTCCGCTTGGAGGACCTGGTGGGGCGCCGCTTCGGCCATCGCCTCCACTTCTGGGACGCCCGTCGACGCCGCAAGGTGGCCACCGTCGACCTGGGAGACGAGCACCAGATGGTCCTGGAGCTGCGCCCCGCCCACGACCCCACCAAGACCTACGGCTTCGTCAACGTGGTGGTCAACGTCAACGACCTCTCCAGCTCCATCTGGCTCTGGTACCGGGACAATGGCTCCTGGGCAGCGCGCAAGGTCATCGAGATCCCGGCCCAGCCGGCCGACAAGGAGAAGCTGCCGCCGGCCCTGAAGGACGTGGGGGCAGTGCCACCCCTGGTCACCGACATCAACCTGTCGCTGGACGACCGTTTCCTGTACGTCTCCTGCTGGGGCTCAGGCGAGCTGCGCCAGTACGACGTCAGCGACCCCTTCAACCCCAGGCTGGTGGCCAGCGTGAAGCTGGGGGGCATCGCCGACCCGGCCCCTCACCCGGCCGGCCATGCCCTGACCGGCGGGCCCCAGATGGTGGAGGTCTCCCGCGACGGCCGCCGCGTCTACGTGACCAACTCCCTCTATAGCTCCTGGGACGGCCAGTTCTATCCCCAGGGCATCAGGGGCTGGCTGGTGAAGCTGGACGTGGGTGCCGAGGGGGGCATGGAGGTGGACCGCGACTTCTTCGTGGACTTCGGCGAGGCCCGCGCCCACCAGGTGCGGCTGTTGGGCGGCGACTCCTCCTCCGACTCCTTCTGCTTCCCGTAGGGGCGTATGGCGGTCTGGGAGCTCTCGGCCCTGGGCGGGCTGGCCCTGGCGGGGGTGCTGCACGGCATAAACCCGGCCATGGGCTGGCTGTTCGCCCTCTTCTTTGCCCTGCACCGGGGTGGTCAGCGGGCCCTGTGGCTGGCGCTGGCAGCGGTGGGGCTGGGCCACCTGGTCGCCCTGCTCCTGTCCTTGGCGCTGCTGCTGGCAGCCAGCTCCACGGTGCCTATAGGGCCGCTGCGGCTCGCTGCTGGGGCAGGGGCGGTGGTCCTGGGGGTGGGGCGGCTCCTCTCGTGGTGGCGGCACCCGGGCTGGAGGGGCCTGAACCTGGGCTACGGCGAGCTGGTCCTGTGGGCGACGGTGATGGGCCTGCTGCACGGGGGCGGGCTGGCCTTCGCCCCCCTGGTGCTGGGGCACGAGGGAGCGAACGCCCTTGATGCAGGCCGTTGGCTGCTGCCCACCGCCGTGCATGGTGCGGCGGCCATGGCCGCCATGGCCGCCTGTGCCGTGGCCGTGCACCGATGGCTGGGGCTGATGGCCCTGCGCCGTTACTGGTTCAACTTCGACCTGGCGTGGGGGCTGGCCCTCATCCTCATCGGGGTGGCGGTGTTGCTGATGCCCTGGCTGCTGCCTGTGGAGGAGGCGGCCCACCACCCGCCCGGCGCCTGAGGGCCGGGCCCTGCGCGAGGGGTGCCACACTAAACGAAAAGGGCGGCCCACCGAGGGCGAACGGAGGCCGATGCCACGTGCCGGGTGCGTCCGTCCTGGCTCATGGCTCTCACCCCCTTCGCTTCGGCGTCCCGCCGGTCTGGGAGGCCGCCGCGAGGGACCGGTTCCCGGCGGGGGCGCCGCCCAGGGCCGCCGACGGGTCCACGCACAGCCTGGGCTGCGAGTCGGCCGCCCTTGGCCCCGGGCTCCCGGGCGAGCCCGGCCCCGCCGGGCCCGCGCCCCTCAGGGGCGACCTCCACTTAATATTTTAGCCCGCCCGTGTCCCGTGACATGCGGTCGGTCCAAAAGTGCTGGCACGCGGGCGGCCGCGGGCGTCGACGGGACGGAACCGGGGGACATACGGCCGGGACGGGGTGCCCCCTCACCAGAGCGCCGGCAGCCGTGGACGGCGAAAGAGACGCCAGCGGGTGTCGAAGCGCCACAGCCCCGCCTCGCGGGCGAAGGCGTAGGCCAGGGCCATCTCCCGGGCGCTCACGCGGCGGTTGATCTCGGCGTATTTGGCCTCGGTCCTGGCCTTCCAGGCCGGGTAGTACTGGTCCATGATGTTGACGTAGGTATCGGTCGACAGCTCGCGGGCCAGGAAGCGCATTATCTCGCGGGTGTCCTCCAGCAGGCCCGGCATCACCAGGTGCCGGACCAGGACCCCCCGCAGGGCCAGGCCGTTCTCGTCCACCACCAGCTCCCCCACCTGCTGGTGCATGGCCCTCACCACCTGGCGTGCCACCTCCGGGTAGTCGGGCGCCAACAGGTACTTACGGGCATGCTCCCTCTGCCACAGCTTGAAATCGGGCATATAGATGTCCACCACGCCCTCCATCAGGCGCAGGGAGTGAAGGGAGTCATACGAGCTGGTGTTGTAGACGATGGGGAGGCGCAGGCCCATCTCGATGGCATAGGGCAGGGCCTCCAGGACCTGGGGCACCACGTGCTCGGGGGTGACCAGGTTGATGTTGTGGCAGCCCATCTCCTGCAGACGCAGCATGATGCGGGCCAGCTCGCGGGGGGTCACCTCCTCGCCCTCGCCCACCTGGCTCACCTCGAAGTTCTGGCAGAAGACGCAGCGCAGGTTGCACCAGGAGAAAAAGATGGTGCCCGAGCCGCGCCAGCCCCGCAGCACGTCTTCCTCCCCGAAGTGGGGAAAGAAGGAGGCGACGCGGGCGTAGCGCCCCACCCTGCAGACGCCGAAGCGATCCTGAAGCCGGTCCACGTGGCAGTCGCGGGGGCAGACGGTGCAGTCGGCCAGGGTGGCGATGGCCTCTTCAACCTTCTCCCGCAGCCGCCCCTCTTCGTGGGTCCTCAGGTAGGCGGGCACGAACTGGCGGCGAGGCAGGACGAAACGGCCATCGCCGTGGACCTCCCTGGGCACGTCGGGAGCGATGGCTGTGACCATGGCTAACCAGCCTCCTCCAGCGGGGCGATGACGGCCACCGTCTCGCGGGCGCGGCGCACGATCCGGCACTGGGCACAGACCTGGGCGGTGGTGGGCTCGCCGCACTCGGCGCAGGGGTGCAACGGCGGCGGCTCGTAGGCCTGGAAGAAGGAACGGCCTCTCTCTAGGAACCCGAACAGCAGGGACTGCTTGGTGCCCGGCGACTGCCTCTCGATGAGGTTGAGGGCCTCCTTGTAGAGGAGCTCCTTGGCCCCAACGGCGTGGGGGCACTCGTCCACGATGTAATCGATACGGCGCAGGACGGCGTAGGCGGCCGTCTCCCGCTCGCCCAGCCGGTAGAGGGGCTTGATGCGCTTGACCAGGCCGTCGCGGGCAGGGAGCACCGGCGCCTGCCGCGCCAGGTAGTCCACGTTCCAGTGGAGCAGGTTGCCCAGGAGGGCCGCCGCCTCGTCGTCCAGGTTATGGCCCGTGGCCAGGACGTCGTAGCCCAGCTGGCGGGCCGCGCGGTTGAAGCTGTAGCGCTTGACCGTCCCGCAAACGGCGCAGGTGGGACGGCGGTTGGCGCGGGCCAGCTGCGGAACGGGCAGTCCCTGCTCCTCCTGGACCACCACCACGTGCAGGACGGCCCCCCGCTCCTGGGCGAAGCGCTGACAGGCCTCCCGCGACTGCCGCGAGTAGTCCCCTATGCCCAGGTCCAGGTAGAGGCCGTGGGCCTCGTAGCCCAGCTGCAGCAGGACGTCCCAGAGGGCGAGGGAGTCCTTCCCTCCGGAGACGGCCACCAGGACCCGCTGGCCGGGGGCCAGCATCTCCCAGTCGCGGATGGCCCGCCGGACCTGATTCTCGAAGTAGGCGAAGAAGTGGTCACGGCAGAAGGCCGAGCGGTGGCGGGGTATGTCCACCACGGCCTGGGCCCGGCAGACTATGCAGCGCACGGCCTCCCTCCCCTCAGCCGCCCGAGACCACGGGCCTCACCTCGATCTCGTCCTCGGGGCCCAAGAGCACGTCGGGCGTGAGCAGCTCGTCGCCGCGGATGACCAGGACCGTGCCCGGGTCCAGGCCCAGCTCGGCCAGGAGCTGGGCCACGGTGCGGCGGCCGTCCACCTCCAGGGTCTGACGCCTGGGGCCACGGACGTGGACGCGCATCTCCCTCACCCCAGGACAAGGATAGCACGGCGGCCGGTCGGCACCTCAGGCGCCGGGTGGACGCAGACAGGTCTCGGGGAAGGGGCAGGGGAGGGAGCGCAGGCGCTGGGAGAGGCGCAGGTTCTCCTCCCCGTCCACGGGCACCGTCACCACCGCCGGCCTGTCCTGGTGGCAGGCGTCCTCCAGGACGGCGGGCAGGTCGTCGCCCGGCCCCACCCGGTAGCCGACAGCACCGAAGGCGCGGGCCAGGTCAGCGAAGTCGGGGTTCCCGAAGTCCACCCCGAAGGGGGTCTTCCCCTCCAGTTGCTGCTTCCATTTGATCATGCCATAGGAGTTGTCTTGCCAGACCAGCACCACCACCCCCAGGCCCAGGCGGACCGCCGTTTCCAGCTCGCCGCAGGACATGAGGAAGCCGCCGTCGCCTGTGCAGACCAGCACGCGGCGGTCGGGATGGACCAGCTTGGCCACCAGCCCCGCCGGCAGTCCGAAGCCCATGGCCGAGTAGCCGTTGGAGATGAGGACGGTGTTGGGCAGGTAGGTGGGGTAGTAGCGGCCCAGCCAGAGCTTGTGGGCGCCGACGTCGCTCACCAGGATGTCCTCCTCCCGCAGGACCCGGCGGACAGCCTGGACCAGGCGCAGCGGGTGGACGGGAACCCCGTCCTCGACGGGCCCCAGTCGTCGCTCTTGGGCCACCAAGGACAGCAGCTCCGCCAGCTTGTCCTGGGCCCATTGGGACGGCCGGTAGTCCAGGACAGCCCCCAGCAGCTCCAGGCTCTCGCGGATATCCGCCACCACCTCCACCTCGGGGCGGTAGAAGCGGTCCACTTCGGAGGGCGTGTAGTCGATATGGACTATGCGCTTGTCGCAGTAGGGGTTCCAGCGCTCGGGGTGGTACTCTACCTGGTCGTAGCCCACGCAGATGACGGTGTCAGCCCCGCAGAGGCCGCTGGTGCACAGGTCCGCATTGCCGGGCAGGCCCACCGGCATCAGCGAGAGGTGCTCGTAGTCCGAGACCACCCCTTTGCCCATGAAGGTGTGGGTGACGGGGATGCCGAAGCGGGCGGCGAAGCGGCGCAGCTCCAGGGCCGCCTCGCGGCGCCGCACGGCGCTGGAGCCGGCGAGGATGACGGGGAAGCGGGCGCGGGCGATGACGTCGGCGGCGTGCTGCAGGGCGGTGCGGTCCGGGGAGGGACGCCGAGCCCGCCGCGGCGCCAGCGGCCGCAGGGAGTCGTCCACCTCCGCCTCCTGGATGTCGGTGGTCACCTCGATGTGGGTGGCGCCCGGCTTCTCCTGCTCGGCCATGCGGAAGGCCTTGCGCACCACCTCGGGTATCGTCTCCGGGCGGTGGACGCGGATGTTCCACAGGGTAACCGCCTCGAAGATCTTGACTACGTCCACGAACTGGTGACTCTCCTTGTGCAGCCGCTCCAGGCCCGTCTGGCCAGTGATGGCCACCAGGGGAGCAAAGTCCAGCTGGGCATCGGCGATGCCGGTGGTCAGGTTGGTAGCGCCGGGCCCCAGGGTGGCCAGGCAGACGCCGGCCTTGCCCGTCAGGCGGCCGTAAGCGTCGGCCATGAAGGCCGCCCCCTGCTCGTGCCGCGTCACGATGAAACGGATGGAGGAGCGCGAGAGGGCGTCCATGATGTCCAGCACTTCCTCCCCAGGCACGCCGAAGACGAACTGGACGCCCTCGTTCTCCAGGCAGCGCACCAGTAGCTCGGCCGCCTTCATCTCCACCTCCGCTCCAGGCAGCGGGGGAGCGGCCCTCGGGCGTTCATACCTCACCTACTCCGCCGGGGGGAGCTGGGGGCCACGGGCCGGCCCCGCCCACACCGTCTGCACGTTGACGAACTCGCGGATGCCGAAGGCCGACAGCTCACGGCCGTAGCCGCTGCGCTTGACGCCCCCAAAGGGGAGCCGGGGGTCGGACGCCACCATGCCGTTGACGAAGACGTTGCCGGCCTCGATGTCGGCCGCCAGGGCCTGCCCTCGCTGGACATCGCCCGTCCAGAGGGCGGCCCCCAGGCCGTAGGGGGACATGTTGGCCAGGCGGATGGCCTCCGCGGCATCCCGCGCCCGCACCAGGGCCGCCACCGGCCCGAAGGTCTCCTCCCGAAAGGCGGGCATCTCGGGCGTGACGTCGGCGAGAACAGTCGGGGCGTAGAAGAAGCCGCGGCCGTCCAGCCTGTGCCCCCCCAGCAGCAGCCGCGCGCCCATGTCCAGGGAGCGGCGCACCTGCCGGTCCAGCTCGTCCCGCAGGTCGGCCCTGGCCAGAGGGCCGATGTTGGTGGACGGGTCCAGGGGGTCACCCACCTTTAGGGCCTTGATGGCCTCCACCAACAGCTGGGCGAAGCGGTCGGCCACTGCCTCCTCGACGATGAAGCGCTTGGCAGCTATGCAGCTCTGGCCGTTGTTCTGGTTGCGGGCACGGGCGCCCACCCGCGCCGCCTCCTCCAGATCGGCATCGGCCAGGACGATGAAGGGGTCGGAACCTCCCAGCTCCAGCACCGTCTTCTTCAGGTGCCGGCCGGCCGCTGCCGCCACCTTGGCCCCGGTGGCGTCGGAGCCGGTGAGGGTCACCGCCCGCACCCTGTCATCGGCGATGACGTCCTCCACCCGCGCGGCGGGCAGGAGCAGCGTCTGGAAGACCCCCTCGGGGAAGCCCGCCTCCCGAAAGACCTCCTCGATGGCCAGGGCGCACTGTGGCACATTGGAGGCGTGCTTCAGGAGCACCGTGTTGCCGGCCATGAGGGCCGGGGCGGCCGCCCGGAAGACCTGCCAGAAGGGGAAGTTCCAGGGCATGATGGCCAGCACCGGCCCCAGGGGCAGGAACTGGACGTAGCTCTTGCTGGCGTTAGTCGCTATGGCCTCGGGCGCCAGGAAGCGGACGGCGTTGTCGGCGAAGTACTCGCAGTTCCAGGCGCACTTGAGGACCTCCGCCTCCGCCTCGGCGATGGGCTTGCCCATCTCCAGCGTTATGAGGCGGGCGTAGCGGTCCTTCTCCTGCCGCAGGCGCCTGGCGGCGGCCCGCAGCAGCTCTCCCCTCCGCTCCAGCGACAGGCGGCGCCAGTCCTGGTAGGCGCGCCAGGCCCGCTCCAGGGCTGCCTCCACCTCCTGCGGGCCGTGCTCCTGGAACGTGGCCAGGACTTCCTCGGTGGCTGGGTTGAGAGAGACGAAGGCCACAGCGTCCACCCCCTCCTGCCGCCCATTATACCCCCCGCCCTCCCGCCCCCTGCGGCGGCGGAGGCGGCGGGGGCTAACGCTGGTCCCCTCCGTCGCCCTTGCGCAGGCGGCCCATGAGGCGCCCCAGGGACGAGCGGGCCGCCTCCGCCGCCAGCGATAGGCCAGATATGGGCTCCCCGCTCTTGGGGGGCGCGCCGGCCTCCGGGTTCTCCAGCTGCTGCTTGACGCAGGCCACGAACTGGCGGAAGAGCTGTCGCGACACGTCCTGGACCATGCCCCGCCCGAACTGCATCAGCCTGCCGACCACGTCTATGTCGGCCGTCACCTCCACCTCGGTGGCCGAGTCTGACAGGGGGCGGATGCGGGCCTGAAGGGTGGCACGGGCGCTGCCGCTGCCGGCCGACTCCTTTCCCTGGGCCAGCATGCGGACCAGGCCGGCCGCCTCGTCCACCTCTTCCAGGTGGGCCTGGCCCGAATAGCTGGCGGTGATCATGCCCACCTTCACCCTCACGTTGCCCTTGAAGGTGCGCTCGTCCACCACCTCCGTGAGCTGGGCGCCGGGCGCGCAGGCCACCACCTTGTGGGGGTCCAGCAGAAAGGCCCAGACCCGCTCCTTGGGGGCCTTGACCTGGAACCTCTCCTCTATGCGGATGGCCAAGTGCTCACCTCCTGGCTGGCATCGTCGGCGCGCCGGCCCCAGGGACAGCCCTGCCGGCGGCGCGGGGCGGGCGGGCCGTCCCCCCGTGGGCCGGGTCGCAGACACGTCCCATCATCCCACAGTCGGGCCTAGCGTCAACGACAGGCCCCCGTCCTCGGCTGCAGGGGATGGGGCCGCCTCCTCAGGCCCGCGCCGTCCCCTACAGCAACCGCTGTGCCGCCCGCCTCAGCTCTGCCCGGAAGTCCGGGTGGGCGATGGCGATGAGCTCCTCTGCCCGCTGGCGGTGGTTCTTGCCCATGAGCCTGGCCACCCCGTACTCGGTGATGACGGTGTCGGCGAAGAAGCGGGGGATGGTGATGAGGGACCCCTCCTCGTGCTTGGCCACGATGCGGGACACGGTGCCATTGAGGGCGGTGGAGAGAAGCAGGGTGATGGCCCGTCCGCCCCGGGAGAGGACGGCGCCGATATGGGCCTCCGGCTGTCCGCCGGTGCCGTTGATCATGCGCGAGCCGAAGACGCTCTCGGAGTTGATCTGGCCCAGCAGGTCGATGGACAGGGCGTTGTTGATGGCGTAGAGGTTGTCCAGGCGCGACAGGTTGCGCAGGTCGAGGACGTATTCGGCGTCGTAGACCTCGAAGGCCGGGTTCTCCACCACCATGGCCAGCTCGCGGCCGGTGAGGCCGGACCAGGCGGCGGCCACCGCCTTGCCCGTGTGCAGCGTCTTGCGCCGGCCGGTAGCGATGCCCCTCTCCACCAGCTCGGCCATTCCCGGGCAGGACATCTCGGTGTGGATGCCCAGGTCGTGCTTGCCGTCGAAGGCGCCCGCCTTGACCATGAACATGCTGGGCTCGCCGATGCCGATCTGCAGGGTGGCGCCGTCGGGCACTATCTCGCTCAGGTAGCCGGCAATGGTCTGGCACTCGGGGCCGGGCTCCCGCAGCAGAAGGGCCGTCTTGATGGACTCGGCCGGCAGCTGGCGGGCGATGCCGGCGCGTAGCGCCAGCACGTGCTCCGGGCCTATCTGCTCAATGGAGTCCACCAGCGCCTCGTAGTCTGCCCGTAGGGCCGGGTCAGGGATCTGCTGCAGCCAGCCCTTTACCGCCTCTTTAGTCAGCTCCACCGTGGGCACTTCCACGAAGACGTCGATGTCGGAGACGTGGACGTAGTTCTCGCCATACATGGGGCGGATGCCGGCATCCACCTCGGCGATGACGGTCCTGGCCCGCCGCAGGTAGCTGCGCTTGTTCCAGTGGTGGGGGCCGAAGTAGACCCGGCCCTGCTCGTCGGGGGGCGAAACGGAGACCAGAGCGACGTCTATGGGGCGGGCCTCGGGTCGCCCCTCGTCCAGGGGCTTGAACTGGGTGGTGAACAGGTTGGGCAGGTAGGTCACCCGCCCTTCGTCGTGGGCCTCGCGGGCCACGTTGCCGATGAACAGCTCGATCTCCACCGTGAACAGGTGCTGCAGCCCAGGCTGCAGCCAGCCTGGGTCGCTGGTGGGGGCCGAGAGGCGGACCTCCAGCCCGCCCAGCTCCTGGCCACGACGGAATACGGCCTCCGGCAGGACCCTGGGGCCGGCCAGCGGCACCACCACCCTGTGCCCCGGCCGCACACGGCTCACCGCCTCGTCCACCGAGGCGAGCTTCCGCTTGTATTCCTCGCGCCAGTCCATCCTTCTACCCCCCGAATGAGGTCCTGTCTCGCTCCCGCTCAGGCGGGCCGCGCCCGTCTGGGCCGCCCGACCGCGCTGCGGGGGCAAAGGTCTCCCTCCCCTAGCGGGAGCGGCGGCGGAAGCGCACGGGTATGTGCTTGATGCCGCTGACGAAGTTAGAGCGGAGCCACTCCACCCGTCCGGCCAGCTCCACGTCGTAGGGGCGCGTTAGCAGCTCCTCGAACATCACCCGCGCCTCCAGGCGGGCCAGCGGCGCACCGAGGCAGAAGTGGGGGCCACCTGCCCCGAAGGCCACGTGGTCGTTGGGCTGGCGGGTGACGATGAAGGCGTCGGGGTCAGGGAAGACGTCCTCGTCCCGGTTGGCCGAGACATACCACATGGTCACCCGGTCGCCCGCCTTCATGGTGACGCCCTTGAACTCGGTATCCCTGGTGACGCAGCGGGCCATATACATCACCGGCGAGACGTAGCGCAGCATCTCCTCCACCGCCGTGGGCACCAGCGAGAGGTCGTTGCGCAGCAGCTCCAGCTGGTCGGGGTGCTCCATGAGGGCCAGGAGGCCGCCGGAGATGAGGTTGCGGGTGGTCTCGTTGCCCGCCACCGATAGCAGGACGAACTGGGCGAACCGCTCCAGGTCGGAGAGCTTCTCGCCGTCCACCTCGGCATAGAGGAAAGTGGTCACCAGGTCCTGCCTGGGCTCCCTGCGCCGCTCCTCCTCCAGTCGGTACAGGTAGGAGGCCATCTCCATCACCGTCTGCTCGGAGCGGCGACGGAACTCCTCCCCACGGCGGGCCAGGGCCTCCGGCGTCTCCCCCTCAGCCCCTTCGCTGGCGGCGCGGCTGTACTCCGGGTCCAGGGCGCCGATGAGGCTGTTGCTCCAATGGAACAGCCTGTGCACGTCCTCGTCGGGCACGCCCAGGAAGCGGGCGATGATGCGCAGGGGCAGCTCGGCCGCCACCTCGGTGACGAAGTCGCACTCGCCCTTGGCGATGGCGTTGTCCAGGAGCTGGTTCACGATCTGGCGCACGTCCGGCTCCAGCCGGTTGACCATCCGGGGGGTGAAACCGGTGCTCACCAGCCGCCGCAGCTTGGTGTGGCGGGGCGGGTCGGTGGTGGCCATCATGGGGAACTCGTTGGGGCTGGAGATGGCCTCCAGGGTGAACCCCTTGGCCGAGGAGAAGGTGGCCGTGTCCATGGAGACCTTCACCAGGTCCTCGTACTTGGTCAGGACCCAGAAGCCGCCGCCGGCGGGGTCGGGGTGCCAGTAGATGGGCGCCTGTTGGCGCAGGACCCTGAAGAGGTGGTGGGGCGGCCCCGAGAGGAAGATGTCCAGGTCCAGCAGGTTTATATCCTTCAGCTCCGTGGTCATCGCTGTCACCTCCGGCCTTGCTCCGCCCCCTGCGGTCAGGCGCGGGCGGGCCGCCGCCTGCCTGGGGGCTGAACGCTCGCGAGGATTATACAACATGACCGCATGTCATGACCCACCTTTACCGACGGTGGAGGGCTGGGTGTAGGAGGGGGCAATCCGCCCCAGGATCTCCGCCGCCTGGGCCACCATCTCCTCCAGGATCTCGCGGGCGGGACGGATGCGGCGCAGCATGCCCGCGATCTGGCCGGCGGCGTTCATGAGCAGCTCCTTACGCCCGGCCTGCTCGGCGGCATAGGTGACCTCGCGTATGACGGCTATCTGGAAGGGGAAGGGGAGGGTGGGGGCGCCCGCCCGCTCCCACTCCTCGATGAGGGGGTTGGTGATGTTGCGCATGGTCTTGCCCGAGTAGATGCGGGTGACGCGGGTGTCCTCCTCGCTGGCCTCCAGGATGCGCCGCTT
>DATLZD010000068.1:0-6471 GCA_035574155.1 Dehalococcoidia bacterium
CAGCATGAGGGCGATGGCCTCCGGGCAGACGGGCATGTATATGGTCAGGCGGTCGCCCTTGCCCACGCCCAGGCCGCGCAGGGCAGCGGCGAGGCGCTCCACCTCTCTCCGCAACTGGGCGTAGGTGAACACCTGCCGCTCTCCCCGCTCGTTGAGGTAGACCAGGGCCGCGTGGCCGCCGCGGCCCCGCTGGACGTGGTAGTCCAGGCAGTTATAGGCCAGGTTGGTCTGGCCACCCACGAACCAGCGGAAGGTGGGGGGCTGCCAGACGAAAGGCTCCTCCCACTTGCGGAACCATGGCAGCTCCTCGGCGGCGCGGGCCCAGAAGGCACCCGGGTCGCGTCTCGCCTCTTCCTGCATGCGGCGCACGATGGGACTCACCAGCTCGGCCACGGCTCCCCTCCTTGCACAATTCGGGCACAAACGCACCCCCGAAGGCGGTCTCACGGGCAGAGGCTCGAGCTTACTGGAGCAGGCACATGGCCTGAAGCTGCCATGGCGATGGCTGTAGGGTTCTCCGGCGGGGCCTGACCCCGCCAAACGACGTGCAAATCAGGCCTGAGAACCAGCAGCGAGCTCTCGTAGACCTCGATTGCGCGTGGCTCCTCCAGGTGCAGAACCTCTACTGGAACGCCCAGAGCGGCAAATGCAGATTCAAGCCCTGACGTATCGTGACAACCGGTTAGATCCAGAATTGTATACCACTCGCCTAGCACATCTTGCATGGCTCTGCCGTCGCTCAGCCACACATGTGGCAGACGAGAGCCAGGGCGGGCTGATGGCTTGTAAACATAGTAGTCCGGGGCCTCACCTCCGCCTCCCTCGCTGAAGATCACAGGAGATCCCTCATACGAATAACCGAGCTCCAGTCCAAGCATGGAGCCCACATGCTTTCCGCCCAGTCGAGGGTCCTGGGGGCCCGCATACCGCACCAGGTCTCCCTTGGCCTGTTCCATCTCGAGTCTGAGGTGGCGTCTCCGACGCCCCTTCGATGCCACCCAGGTTGCCGATAGCTCTCGCAGCTGAACCGCTCCCTCAAATGCCCAAGCCGAAGCCCAGGCGTTATGCACCGCGATCGGGCGCCGCTCCAGCCCATAGGAATCAAGCAAGAGGGGCCCAGCCCAGCCTTGAAGCGCACCCACCAGCTTGAAAGCGAGATTGAAGGCGTCCCCGATGCCGCTGTTGGCCCCCAGTCCACCCCAGGGGGTCACCAGGTGGGCAGCGTCGCCCGCAAGGAAGACCCTGCCGACCCTGTACCGCTCTGCCACCAGCGCCCTTGGATGCCAGGTAAAAACGTGGGTGATTTCGAATCGAAATCGTAACCCTGTGAGGTCTCGCAATATGCTGGGCCAGTCGCTGTCGGGCGACCGTGCACTGTGAAGGATGAACTCCTGCCTGTTTCCCTGAACCACCAAGGAGGAACCATGCCCATCCAGAAAGTAGTAATGGCGGCCTTTGTACGGGATCATCTGGAAGAGGTCCGGAGACCGGAATATCACCTGCGTCAACGTTGCCTCCAGGCTCACCGGCCGGTCCATGTCGACGCCCAAGACACGGCGGATAGTGCTATGGGCTCCATCGCAGCCTATCAGGTAGCCCCCTTTTATCACTCGTTTTCCGGTGGGCCCCTCAGCTACCAACGTCACCCCGTGCAGGTCCTGGCTCAGGTCTACCGCCCTGTGAGAAAACAGAAGCGTCACATTGGGAAAAGCCGCAATGGCCTCGAGCAGTAACGCCTCCAGGTCATTTTGGGCCACAAGCTGATAGGGCTCCAGCGGCAAAGTCCCATCGTTGGTCGCTTCAATAGCTCGTCGGTATTCCGCCACCGATGCGCACTCCACGGTTACCACTGGCGGCTCGGCCAGTTGTCCCACAATGTATATGTTCATGGGCATCTCCGGTGGAAACCCACGTTCTCGGATCTGATCGGCCAAGCCCAGTCTGCGAAAGCATTCCATGGTTCGTGCATTCAGGCGATCCGCCCTGGGGAAAGGCTTCGTGGTCGGCTCCTGCTCGAGCAAACATACCTGCATTCCTTTGCGCGCCAGGTCCAGCGTCAGCGTGAGCCCCACGGGACCTGCGCCGACCACTATGACTTCCGTCTCCATCCCCCGGTTCACCCCCGACATGGAGCTAATGGCGAACAACACGATAGGTGGCTCGGAAGTGAAACGGGCCACCCTTCGCCATTAACTCGTCTCGCATGCCGCGCAGGGCGGAAGGGCCGCCCTCCACCAACAACAGGGTGTCACATCGGAAGTCCGGGCCCCTGGCAGCGCCAAAATACATAGCTTCCACCTGAAGGCCAGACCGCACGCTGTCCGCTATAAAGGTCGACACCTCCGCTGCGCTGACGGAGTGTCCTACTATGAGGGCACGCGTGCCAGCCACGTTTTCGAGGTGACGGGAGGCCAGGGCCCACCACCGAGCGACGGCGCCCTCGTCAATGCCGCGAGCGGCGACTGCTAGGCCAGGCACGAACTCGCGCAACACAGGCGAGCCGACTACGGCTCGGTCCCCCCTGCTTTGGCGCACCTCCTGAGCCGCCTCCAAAGTGCTGGCGCGCACTTCAAGGCGGGCTTCTGGCAAATGGCGCTGTAGCCAGTTGCGGGCGAGCTCCAAGGAGTGGTGGCCCAGCACTAAGCGCACCTGTTGCAGCCCATAACCGTCCCTCACATAGAGCGTGCAGTCAAAGGGGAGCACAGTTTCAGCTATGGGTGCTAGACTAGGGTGCCTCAGGACCTCCACGACGATGGGCGTGAAGCCCCCGGGGCTGGTCTGGATAGCGACGCAGGCAGCGTCGACCTGGCCCTTGAGGAGCCCCGTCAGGAGCTGCTCGACACTGGCAAAATAGCGCACCTCATAGGACCATTGGCAGGCCTCGGCCAGCCGGCGAAAGGCAAGCCATGCAAACGTCCCGGGCCCACCCAGGACTCCCACCCTCATCTGCTCCGACCCGAAACCTGCTGCCCCCACGAGAGCCCTCCATACCTGCGGCCAAGTTACGGCAACGGGGATCCCCTGGCCAGCTGGGCTGCCACCTCTACAATCTTGTCCTCCTCGCCTCCCACCACCTTGCGCCTCCCCAGCTCCAGGATGATCTGCTTGGGGTCCACCCCGAACCGCTCCGCTGCCCGGAAGGTGTGCAGCAGGAAGCTGGAGTAGACGCCGGCATAGCCCATCACCAGGCTGGGGCCGTCGATGACCTGGGGCCGCAGCATCACCGGCCGCACCGCCCCCTCCGTTACGTCCACCAGCTTCAGCCAGTCCACACCCGTCTCGTATCCCTCCAGCTCCAGCACCGCCGCCACCACCTCCAGGGGGGCGTTGCCGGCCCCGGCCCCCAGGCCGCCGAGGCAGCCGTCCACGTAGGTGGCCCCCTCCTCCACCGCCACTAGGCTGTTGGCCACCGCCAGCCCCAGGTTGTTGTGGGCGTGGATCCCCACCGCTATGTCCAGCCCCTCCACCAGCGCCCGCACCCGCTCCCGGGTGCCGCGGGGGGTGAGGGCCCCCGCCGAGTCGGTGACGTAGACGCAGTCGGCCCCCGCCTCCTGCATGATGCGGGCCTGATGCAGCAGCTCCCCGGGACCGATCATGTGGGCCATCATCAGGAAGCCGATGGCCTCCATCCCCATCTCCTTGGCCATGCCGATGTGCTGGATGGCGATGTCGGCCTCGGTGCAGTGGGTGGCGATGCGGGCCACCCGCGCCCCACGGTCGTAGGCGGCCGCCAGCTCCTCCTTGGTGCCGATCCCCGGCAGCAGCAGCACCGCCAGCCTGGCCTGCCTCACCACCTCCGCCGCCGCCGAGAGCAGCTCCAGCTCGTCCTCCCGCGAGAAGCCGTAGTTGAAGGAGCTGCCCCCGAGCCCGTCCCCGTGGGAGATCTCGATGGTGCCCACCCCCGCCTCGTCCAGCCCCCGGGCGATGGCCACCACGCTCTCGCGGGCGAACTGGTGGGAGACGGCGTGGCTGCCGTCCCGCAGGGTGGAGTCGATGAGGCGGACCCTCCTAGCCATTAACAGCCCCCTCGCCGCTGCGCCGGGCCTCGGCCCCCGCCAGCCGCCGGCGGGCTATCTCCTCCCCCACCCGCACCGCCGCCGCCGTCATGATGTCCAGGTTGCCGGCATATGGCGGCAGGTAGTCGCCGGCCCCTTCCACCTCCAGGAAGACCGTCACCTTCTCCTCGTCGAAGACGGGCGGCACCTTCAGGCGGTAGCCGGGGACGTACCCCTGCACCCTGGCTACCGTCTCCTCGATGGCGGCGGCCACCGCCTCCCGATCGACGGCCCCGTCCAGGGCTGCATAGACGGTGTTGCGCATGAGGATGGGGGGCTCGGCCGGGTTCAGCACGATGATGGCCTTCCCCCTCTGGGCCCCGCCCACCTGCACCAGGGCCCGGGCCGTGGTGCGGGTGAACTCGTCGATGTTCTGGCGGGTGCCGGGCCCGGCGCTCTTGCTGGCGATGGTGGAGACGATCTCGGCGTAGGGGACAGGGGCCACGGACGCGATGGCGGCCACGATGGGCACCGTGGCCTGGGCGCCGCAGGTGCCCAGGTTCAGGTTGGGCTCCGACAGCACGTCGCCGATGTTGACGTACGGAATGACCAGCGGGCCCAGGGCGGCCGGCGTGAGGTCTACGGCCGTGACCCCCAGCTCCCTGTAGATGGGGGCATGGGCGGCATGGACCCGGGCGCTGGTGGCCTCGAAGGCCAGCTCCACCCCCAGGTCGCGGCAGCGGGCCCTGAACCCCTCTATCCCCTCCACGCTGGTCTCGTAGCCCAGGCGGCGGGCCAGGGCCAGCCCCTCCGACTGGGGGTCGATGCCCACCACCAGCACCAGCTCCAGCAGCTCGCTCCTGCGCAGCTTCAGCATCAGGTCGGTGCCGATGTTGCCCGTCCCCACGATGGCGCAGCGCAACTTGCCCATGCTCCCTACCCCCAGGCTATGCCGTCTCCAGGGACACTTCCCCCAGCTCCGGGCAGCGGGCCAGGAAGGTGCGGCCGGGTCCCAGGTCGACGGCGGCCGCCACCGCGCCCGACAGCACCACCTGCCCCCGCCGCAGCCCCTCGCCGAACTGGCAGAGGGTGTTGCACAGCCAGGCCACCGCCTCGGCCGGGTGCCCCAGGACGGCCGCCCCCGTGCCCGCAGCCGCCACCCGGCCGTCCACCAGCAGCTCCAGCCTCAGCCCCGCCAGGTCCAGGCCCTGCGGCGGCCTTCCCCCCTCCCCCAGCACGAAGCGGGCGGAGGAGGCGTTGTCGGCGATGGTGTCAGCGAGGCGGATGCGCCAGCCCTCGATGCGGCTGTCGATGACCTCCAGGGCCACGGCCACCCTCTCGGTGGCGGCCAGGACCTCGTCCCTGCCCACCCCTGGCCCCTGCAGGTCGCGGCCCAGCACGAAGGCCACCTCCGGCTCCACCCGGGGAGCGATGAGCAGCGAGCAGGAGAGCCTCTCCCCGGGGCGCAGGGCCATGCTGTCCAGCAGGTGGCCGAAGTCGGGCGTGTCGATGCCGAACATCTCCTGCATGGGCCGGCTGGTGAGGCCGATCTTCCAGCCCACCACCTGCGCCCCATCCCTCAGCTTGAGGGCGATGAGGGCCCTCTGCACCTGGTAGGCGTCGGCCACGCCTAGCTCGGGGTAGGAGTCGGTGATGGGCGGGATGGGCTGGCGCCGCCGCTCAGCCTCGTGCAGCCTGCGGGCCAGCTCCTGGGCCAGCGAGTCATCCATGAAAGGCGGGACGCCCCTCTTGACAAAGGCTGTGCACGCCCTAACGTAAGGCTGGGCCTTTTCGCCTTCAAGGCCGTTGTCCCGCAGGGTGGGACAGGGAGGGACGATGGGGCGCATCGAGGAGGCGGCGCGGCTCCTGGACCTGTTCTGGGAGGGGCAGGAGCTGGGGGTGCGGGAGATGGCCCGCCGCCTGGGCATGAGCAAAAGCGCCGTCCACCGCCTGGCGGTGGAGCTGGAGCGAGTGGGCTTCCTCTTCCGCGACCCCGAGACGGGGCGCTACCGGCTGGGCCTGCGCCTGCTCCAGTACGGTGGCCTGTTCCAGCTCCAGAGCGAGCTGGTGCGGGAGGCCCTGCCGGTGCTGCGCTCCCTCCTGCGGGTTACGGGCGAGACGGTGCACCTGGCTGCCCTGGAGGGGGGCCAGGTGGTCTATCTGGTGAAGCTGGAGAGCGCCAACAGCATCAGCATGCCCAGCTGGGTGGGATGGCGCAACCCGGCCCACTGCACGGCCGTGGGGAAGGCCCTCCTGGCCTACCAGGACCGGGCTGAGGTGGAGGCAACGGTCGCCAAGGGCCTGCGTCGCTTCACGCCCAACACCATCGTGGAGCCCGAGCGGCTGCTGGAGCACCTGCGCCAGGTCCGCCAGCGGGGCCTCTCCTTCGACCAGGAGGAGAGGAGGGTCGGGCTGCGCTGCGTGGGGGCTCCGGTGCTGGGGCGGGACGGGGAGGCGGTGGCCTCCATCAGCGTGG
>DATLZD010000069.1:0-18462 GCA_035574155.1 Dehalococcoidia bacterium
AGCCGTCCCGCCGCACCGCTGCGACTGGACGACCCCGTGTCCGTCCTTCCCGGGGTGAGCCGCGCCTACGCCCAGAGGCTGGAGCGGCTGGGAGTCCGCACCCTGGGAGACCTGCTCCATCACTTCCCCCACCGCTACAACGACTACAGCGCCGTGCGCAGCATCTCGCAGCTGGCGGTGGGTGAGGAGCAGACGGTCATAGCCACCGTATGGACAGCCGCCGCCACCACCCTGGGGGGCCGAAAGGCCACGGAGGCGGTGGTGGGCGACAGCACCGGCACCCTGCGGCTGGTCTGGTGGGGCCAGACCCACGTGGCCAGACAGTTGCGCCCACGCATGCAGGCTGCCTTCTCGGGGCGGGTCACCGTGTTCCGTGGCCAGGTCCAGATGGAGAACCCCGAATGGGAGCCCCTGGACCAGGACTCCATCAACACCCGCCGACTGGTGCCCGTCTACCCCAGCACCGAGGGGCTTTCGCAGCGGTTCCTGCGGCGCCTGGTGAGACGGGCCCTGGACGCCTGCGCTGACCAGGTGCCGGAGGCCCTCCCCGCCGAGCTCCGCCAGCGGCTGGGGCTGCCGCCCATCGGCCAGGCCCTGCGCCAGGTCCACTTCCCCGACTCGCGTCAGCAGATGGAGGAGGCGCGCCGGCGCCTGGCCTTCGAAGAGCTGCTGACCGTGCAGCTGGTGGTTGTCCGCCGCCGGCTGGAGTGGCAACGGGGCGCCGAGGCCCCGGTCCTGTCCCTCCCGGCAGAGGTCCTGGAGAGCTTCGTCTCCTCCCTGCCCTTCGAGCTGACCGGCGCCCAGCGCCGGGCCATCGCCGACGTGCTGGCCGACCTGGGCCGACCGGTGCCCATGAGCCGTCTCCTGGAGGGCGACGTGGGCAGCGGCAAGACCGTGGTGGCCGCGGCCGCCCTGTTGGCCGCCGCCTGGTCGGGATGGCAGGGCGCCATCATGGCGCCGACGGAGATCCTGGCTGAGCAGCACTTCCGGACCCTCTGCCGCCTGCTGGGCGCCCAGGACGACGGCCCCTCCGGGGACGGCCCCTGGTTCTCCCTGGTCGGTCCCGGCTACGCGGTGGCCTGTCCACCCTACCTCGAGCGACCGCTGCGCATCGGCCTCCTCATCGGGGCGCTGCGGCCCGGCGAGAAGGCCCAGGTCCAGGCGGCGCTGGCCCGGGGCGAGGTGGACATCGCCGTGGGCACCCATGCCCTCATCCAGGAGCATGTCCAGTTCGCCCGCTTGGGCCTGGCCGTCATCGATGAACAGCACCGCTTCGGCGTGGTCCAGAGGGCCGCCCTGCGCGAGAAGGGCCGCACCCCCCACGTGCTGGTGATGACCGCCACCCCTATACCCCGCACCCTGGCCCTGACCCTATACGGGGACCTGGACGTTACCGTCCTGGACGAGATGCCTCCCGGCCGACCGCCCGTCAAGACCTATCGCCTCCGCCCCCACCAGCGGCAGCAGGCCTACGAGTTCATCCGTCGCCACGTGCGCCAGGGGCGGCAGGCCTACATCGTCTGTCCCCTCATCGAAGAGTCCGAGGCCGTGGCGGCCCGGGCAGCCGAGGTCGAATACGAGCGCCTTTCCCGCGAGGTCTTTCCCGACCTGCGCCTTGGGCTGATGCACGGACGGATGCCGCCGCGGGAGCGCGACGAGACCATGCGGCGCTTTCGCGACGGCGAGCTGGACATCCTCGTCACCACCACGGTGGTGGAGGTGGGCGTGGACGTGCCCAACGCCACCGTCATCCTCATCGAGGCGGCCGACCGCTTCGGCCTGGCCCAGCTCCACCAGCTGCGGGGCCGCGTGCGCCGTAGCCAGCACCAGAGCTTCTGCCTGCTGCTGTCGGAGAACCGTTCCGAAGAGGCCCAGGAGCGGCTGCGCATCGTGGAAACGGTCCACGACGGCTTCCGCCTGGCCGAGGAAGACCTGCGTCTGCGGGGACCCGGCGAGTACTTCGGCGTGCGCCAGTCGGGCCTGCCCGACCTGAAGGTGGCCAGCATAACCGACACCCCTCTCATCGAGCTGGCGCGCAAGGAGGCCATGCGCATCCTGGAGCGCGACCCCGACCTTTCCCTGCCCGAGCACCGCCACCTGCGCCGCCGCCTCTCCCACCTGTGGGAAAGCGTGAAGGCCGAGATCAGTTAGGTGCGCCCGCTGGGGCGTTGGGTTAGAATGTAGTGGGTGCCGCCCGGGAGGGGCGGCGTCGCTTTTGGAGGCTCCCCGGATGGTGAGACGCGAGATCGAGGCCCTGGTGCAGCAGGCGGCCCGTCGGGCCATGGAGGAGGGGGCCCTGCCCAGGGTGGCCCTGCCCGACTCCACCGTGGAGCGGCCCCAACGCCCCGAGCACGGCGACTACGCCTCAAACATCGCGCTGCGCCTGGCCCGCGCCGCCGGCACCAGCCCCCTGGCCCTGGCCGAGGCCATCGCCGCCCGCATCCCGTCCAGCCAAGTGGTGGCCCAGACCGAGGTGGCCCCCCCGGGCTTCATCAACTTCCGCCTCTCGCCGGCCTGGCTGGCCGGGCAGGTGGAAGAGGTCCTGCAACGGGGGGAGGCCTTCGCCCGCCTCGACCTGGGGCAGGGGCAGAGGGTCCAGGTGGAATACGTCTCGGCCAACCCCACTGGCCCCCTGACGGTGGCAGCCGGCCGGGGCCTTGCCATTGGCGACACCCTGGCCAACGTGCTGGAGGCGGCCGGCTACAAGGTCGAGCGCGAATACTACATCAACGACGCCGGCACCCAGACGGACACCTTCGCCGCCACCCTCTTCGCCCGCTACCGTCAGCTCCACGGGGAAACGGTCGAGGTGCCGCCGGGGGCGTATACGGGGGAATACGTCATCGAGCTGGCGCGGGAGGCCAAGGACCGTTTCGGCGACCGCCTGCTGGGCTACAGCGACGGCCCCTGCCCGCCGGAGCTCCACAGTTTCGGGATGGAGCGGATGCTGGAGCGCATCCGTCAGGACCTGGCCCTGATGGGGGCGCACTACGACTCCTGGTTCAGCGAACGCTCCCTCTACCCCGAGCCCTATGAGACGGTGATGCGGCTGCTGCGGCAGCGAGGCTACGTGGCCGAGAAGGAGGGGGCCATCTGGTTCACTTCCTCGGCCCTGGGGGAGGACAAGGACAACGTGCTGGTGCGCTCCAATGGGCGCCCGACCTACTTCGCCTCGGACATCGCCTACCATTACCACAAGTTCTTCGTCCGCGGCTACGACCGGGTGGTGGACATCTGGGGGGCAGACCACCAGGGGCATGTGCCGCGCATGAAGGCGGCCGTGGCCGCCCTGGGCGTCGATCCCGAGCGGCTGGTCATCATCATTCACCAGCTGGTCACTCTCAAGCGCGGCGGCGAGGAGGTAAGGGTGTCCAAGCGGGCCGGGGAGATCATCACCCTGCGCGAGGTGGTGGAGGAAGTGGGAGCGGACGCCTGCCGCTTCTTCTTCCTATCGCGGGCTCCCAACTCCCACATGGACTTCGACCTGGAGCTGGCGGCCCGGCAGTCGGCCGAGAACCCCGTCTACTACGTGCAATATGCCCACGCCCGCATGGCCGGCATACTCCTGCATGCCCGCGAGCGGGCGCTGGACCACGCCGACGGGGACGTCTCCCTCCTCAGGGAGGAGGCCGAGCTGGCCCTGGTCCGCCAGCTGCTGCGGCTGCCGGAGATGGTGGAGACGGTGGCCCGCAAGCTGGAACCTCATCTGCTGCCCTATTATGCCCTGGACCTGGCCACGGCGTTTCACGACTTCTACGAGCGCTGCCGAGTGGTATCGGAGGACGTGCCCCTGTCCAAAGCGAGGCTGAAGCTGGTGGCGGCCGCCAAGGCGGCCCTGTCCGCCACCCTGCACCTCATGGGCATGTCAGCCCCCGACCGCATGTGAGGGGGCATGAGCGTCGATCTCCCCATCGCGGCCAGCGGACGGACGGCCCTGGAGGTTGCCCGGGAGTGCGCGCGGGCTGCCGGACGGATCCTGACCGAGCGCTTCGGGCCACGGCAGGAGGTCACCGCCAAGGGCCGTCGCGACTTCGTGACTGAGGCCGACGTCCTGGCCGAGCGCGAGACCCTCAGGCTGCTCTCGGCCGAGTTCCCCGATCACTCCGTGGTGTCGGAGGAGACCTCGGCCTCCACCCGCCCCGGCGAGGGGTGGACCTGGCTGGTGGATCCCCTGGACGGGACCCACAACTACTCGCGCGGGATACCCCACTTCTGCTACAGCATCGCCCTCTGTTGGGGCGGGATGCCGCTGCTGGCCCTGACCTATGCGCCGCTGTTGGGTGAGGAGTTCGTGGCCGTGGCCGGCCAGGGATGCTCCCTCAACGGCCAGCGGACCACGGCCTCCCGGGCCGGCTCCGTGTCCGAGGCCCTCATCGGCATCGACCTGGGCTACGACGATGTTCGTGCCGCCCACCTCTTGGACACCATGCGCTCCCTTTGGCCGGACATGATGGGCTTCCGGCTGATGGGGTCGGCCGCACTGGGGCTGGCATACGTGGCCTGCGGGCGCTTCGACCTATATGTGCACCACAACCTCAAGCCGTGGGACGTGGCGGCGGGCATCCTGCTGGTCCGGGAGGCAGGAGGGATCATCGTGGACCGTGACGGCGGGCCGGCACGGCTGGACAGCCAAGGGGTCATCGCTGGCGCAGAGGGGGCAGTGGAGGACCTCCTGCTACGTGCCGGCCGCCGGCCCTGGCGCTAGCGATGCCCGGGGCCTAAAGCCCGGCGATAAAGCGGGCCATGCGCTCCAGGGCCTCCTCCAGGTGGGGCCGGGGGGCAGCGTAGCAGATGCGCACGTGGCCGCGGCCCCGCTCGCCGAAGGCGGAGCCGGGTATCACCGCCACCTTCTCCTCCTGCAGCAGGCGGTGGGCGAACTCTACGTCGTCCAGGCCGGTGGGGCGCACGCTGGGGAAGGCATAGAAGGCGCCCCGGGGCGGCGGACAGGGCAGCCCCATCCGCTCCAGGGCCTCCATCACCAGGTGGCGGCGGCGGTCGAAGTCCGCCACCATGCGCCGGCTCTCCTCTTCCCCCTCGGTGAGGGCAGCCAGGGCCGCATACTGGCTAGGGGTGGGGGCCGACATGATGACATACTGGTGGACCTTCATCATGGCCTCCAGGATGGGCGCGGGGGCACAGGCCCAGCCCACCCGCCAGCCTGTCAGGGCATAGGCCTTGGAGAAGCCGCCCAGGAGCACCGTCCGCTCCCTCATCCCAGGCAGGGAAGCGAAGCAGGTGTGGGGCAAGTCGTAGCTCAGCCGGTCGTAAATCTCGTCGGAGATGACCACCAGGTCGTGGCGCTCCACCACCTGGGCGATGGCCAGCAGGTCGTCCCGGGTCATCTGCGCGCCGGTGGGGTTGGAGGGATAGCCTATGAGCAGGGCCTTCGTCCTGGGGGTGATGCGGGCCTCCAAGTCCTCAGCCCGCAGGCGGAACTCGTTCTCCATGTCGGTGGGCACGGGGACGAAAATGCCGCCAGCCAACACGCACACCGGCTGATAGGCCACATAGTAGGGGTCGGGGCAGAGCAGCTCGTCGCCCGGGTCCAGGAGGGCATGGGCGGCCAGGAGCAGCCCCTCGCTCACCCCGACGGTGATGATGACCTCGCTGTCGGGGTCGTAGCGGACGCCGTAGAGGCGCTCCAGGTGGTCGGCAACGGCGCGGCGCAGCTGGGGCAGCCCATAGTTGGACGTGTAGTGGGTCTCTCCGCGGGCCACCGCCGCGAAGGCGGCCCGCGAGAAGGCCTCGGGGGTCACGAAGTCCGGCTCACCGACCCCTAGCGATATGACGCCGTCCAGGCTGACGATGAGCTCGAAGAAGCGGCGGATGCCAGAGGAGGGAATGGCCTCCACCTTCTTGGACAGATAGCTCCGCGTGGGAAAAGGGCCATCGCTCAACTGGCTGCCCTCCTGAGCGCGCGTAGAGTCCAGCGGTCTTGCCCCTCATAGTAGCAAAGGGTGACCTGGACGTCATCCTCCAGCAGGACGGTGAAAAGGCGGCGGCCCGGCCCGCGGGCCTGGCCCACCACCTCTCGCACCCCCCACCATCGTCCGCGCCAGAGGACCCGCAGCGGACGCTGGGGATGGAAGGCGCCGGCATAGGCCTCCACCTGCACCTCCTCAGCCGCGCGTCGCACCGCCACCGTCTCGCCCGGACGCAACACTCCCGCCGTGCGCACCACGCCCACGATGCCACGGCGTCCATAGACCAGCTTGGGCACCAGGGGGTGATAGACGCTCAGGTTGGCGCAGGGGACGTTCTGGTCCGTGACCTCGACCTCGACGCCGCCCGAGAAGTGGAGCACATCGCCCGGCTCCAGGTCGCCCAGGTCGCCCAGGCCCTCCACCAGGACGTTCTCCGAGAAGCCGCCGGGCGGCACTCGCACCCCTAGCTGGGCCTCCAGCTCATCGTAGACCTCCTGAGCACAGACGGACACCTGGCGCAGGTTGGGCACCGCCTGGCCGCTGCGGCGGCTGGTGCGAAAGGCGCCGCTGTGGTAGTCCCCCTCGATGCCATGGGGGCCGACCACCACCTCGTCCTGGGGGAACTTGGGGATGCCACCCCTGGGACTGAGGCACACGGCCAGCACCCGGCCCCGGCGCTCGCTCACAGGGACGGCCTCCTCCGGTGCCACTCGCTGGCCTGCTCGTAGGCGTAGGCCACGCGCAGGACGGTGGGCTCGTCGAAGGGGCGGCCGATGACCTGCAGCCCCACCGGGAGGCCCTGGCTGAAGCCACAGGGCACGCTGATGGACGGTAGCCCGGCGATGTTCACGGGGATGGTGAAGACATCGCTCAGGTACATCTGCAGGGGATCGGCCACCTTCTCGCCCAGGCGAAAGGCGGGGGTGGGAGACACAGGCGTCACCAGGGCGTGGCAGCGCTGGAAGGCGGCCTCGAACTCCCGACGGATGAGGGTGCGCACCTTCTGGGCCTTCAGGTAGTAGGCATCGTAATAGCCGGCCGAGAGGGCATAGGTGCCCAGCATGATGCGCCGCTTGACCTCGGCCCCGAACCCGAACTGGCGCGTCCGCTCCATGTTCTCCCACATGGAGGCGCCCTCGGTATAGGAGTAGCCGTACTTGACGCCGTCGTAGCGGGCCAGGTTGGCCGACGCCTCGCTGGGAGCGATGATGTAGTAGCAGGCCAGGGCGTAGCGGGTAGAGGGAAGGGAGACCTCCCAGTCCACTTCGGCGCCCAGGTCCTGCAATGTGGCGATGGCCCCCTCCACCGCCTGCCGGACCCCCTCCTCGACGCCCTCGCCCATGTATTCCATAGGGACCCCCAGGCGCAGCCCTCTCAGGTCAGGCACCAGGGCAGCCGTGTAGTCGGGCACCTCCACCGGCGCCGAGGTGGAGTCGCGGGGGTCATGCCCGGCGATGGCCTGCAGCACCAGGGCAGCGTCGGTGACGTCCTTGGTCATGGGGCCGATCTGGTCCAGGGACGAGGCGAAGGCCACCAGCCCGTAGCGCGAGACACGGCCGTAGGTCGGCTTGAGGCCCACGATGCCGCAAAGGGCCGCCGGCTGACGGATGCTGCCGCCCGTATCGCTGCCCAGGGCGTAGAGGCAGGCATCGGCAGCCACCGCCGCCGCCGACCCGGAAGAGGACCCGCCGGGGACCCGCTCCTCGTCCCAGGGGTTGCGAGTGGGGCCGAAGTAGGAGTTCTCGCCGGACGAGCCCATGGCGAACTCGTCCATGTTGGTCTTGCCCACCATGACCAGGCCCGCCGCCTTGAGCCTCTCGATGACGGTGGCGTCGTAGGGAGGGACGAAGCCCTCCAACATGCGGGAGCCGCAGGTGGTCCGCACGCCCCTGGTGCAGATGACGTCCTTGATGGCGGCGGGGACGCCCGTGAGGGGAGTAATGCCCTCGCCTCGGTCGAGACGTGCGTCGGCCTCCTGCGCCTGCTCCAGGGCCAGCTCGGCCGTGACGGTGATGAAGGCGTTGAGGCGCCCGTCCACTGCCCCGATGCGGTCCAGGACGGCCCGCGTCAGCTCCCGGGAAGAGACCTCGCGACGGGCCAGCAGGCGGGAGGCCTCGTGGACCGTGAGGCGGAACAGGTCGGAAGGCACCTGCTACTCCTCGAGGACGGCACGAACCTTGAAGAAGTCGCCCTCGCGCTGGGGCGCATTGGCCAGGACATCCTCCGACGGCATAGGGGCGCCCGGCTCGTCCTCGCGCATGACGTTCTGCAGGGGCAAGACATGAGACGTGGGCGGGACCTCGCTGGTGTCCAGCTCCTGCAGCACCTGGAAGTAGTCCAGGATCTGGGAGAGCTGCTCCTGGAAGCGGGCCACGTCCTCCTCGCTCAGGCCGACACGGGCCAGGCGGGCCATGTGCAGCACTTCCTGGCGGTCGATGGGCATCGGGCGGGGGTGCACCGGCTGTCCGGGTCTGCGAAACTATTATAACAGGCCGCCGCCCAGCGGCCATCCGAGCGCATACAGGTGGAGAGAATAGAGGCTACCGACCGACGCGCCCTGCTGGGGCACCCCAGCCAGCTCTGGACCGACGGCCTGGAGCGACGTCTGGCCCTGGTCCGACGGTATATACCTCTGGAGGGGAGGAGGGTGCTGGACGTGGGGTGCGGGGTGGGCACCTTCCTGCGGCGGCTGCTGGAGGTGGGGGTCATGGCCGCCGCGGGGATAGACGTGGACGCCCACAGCCTGCGACGGGCCGTCCAGGTGACGCCCACGGTGGCCCTGGCGGTGGCGGAGCACCTACCCTTCCGGGACGCCTCCTTCGATGTGGTGCTGATGCACGAGGTCCTGGAGCACGTGCAGGACGACGCCGCCGCCCTGCGGGAGGCCAGCCGCGTGCTGTCGCCCGGTGGCCACCTGGTCATCTTCTGTCCCAACCGCCTGTTCCCCTTCGAGACGCACGGCGTGTTCCTGGGCCGACGCTATATCTTCGGCAACGTGCCTCTGGTCAACTACCTGCCCGACCCTCTCCGGCGGCGACTGGTGCCCCACGCCCGCGCCTACACGGCGGTCGGGCTGCGCCGCCTGTGGCGGGGGTTACCGCTGCGGCCGCTGGTCCACTCGCAGGTGTTCCCGGGCTTTGACAAGGCGTCCTGGCGTTGGGGGGCGCTGGGCAGGGCCTTGAAGGGGCTGCAGCGGCTGGAGGCCACCCCCCTGCGAATCTTCGGCCTCAGCCACTTCGTTATACTCTTGAGGGAACCTTGAACGGCGCCATAAGGACGCGGCGGGCGCGGCTACGCAGGGCGGAAGCGCGCCGACAGGGGGCGGGAAAGGCCCGCCTGGGGGTGGTGGTGACGGCCGCCCTGGTCCTGCTGGGGCTGCTGGCCCTGGGTGGAGTCGGCGCCGCCTACGGTATCTACCAGCACTACGCCAGCGACCTTATCCCCCCCGACCAGGTCATCGAGCTCACCTCCTGGCAGAGCTCCAGCTTCTACGACCGCAACGGTCGCTTCCTCTACCAGGCCATGAACCCCGTCAGCGGCCTCTATGACCCGGTCCCCCTGTCCGAGATCTCCCCCTATCTCATCGCTGCCACCATTGCCACCGAGGACGCCAGCTTCTACGACAACCCGGGAGTCAACTTCCGTGGGCTGGCGCGGGCCTTCCTGGAGAACTTCACCCCCTTTGGGCCTGGCTTTCTGGAGGGCAGCGGCGGCAGCTCCATCACCCAGCAGCTGGTGCGGAACCTCTACGGGCGCATCGAGGAGGGGTGGTTCGAGCGGACCATAGAGCGCAAGCTGAAGGAGGTGGTCCTGGCGCTGGAGATGCGTCGCCAGTATTCCAGCGACCAGGTGCTGGAGTGGTACCTCAACCAGGTCTTCTACGGCAACAACGCCTACGGGGTGGAGGCGGCGGCCCAGCGCTACTTCGGCAAGTCGGCCCGGGACCTGACCCTGTCCGAGGCGGCCATGCTGGCCGGCATACCCAAGGCACCTGCCCTCTATGACCCCACGCGGCCCGAGAACAGGGAGCGGGCAGAGGCCCGCCGCCAGGAGGTCCTGGACCTGGTCCAGCGCCACCTGGAGACGGTGAACCGCATCCCGCCGTTGCAGCGGGCGGGCGTCGTCATCACCCCTGAGCAGATAGAGCAGGCCCGGCAGCAGCAGCCAACCTACCGTAGCGTGGTGGACGCCATCGAGGCGCCCCACTTCGTGGTCTACGCCCAGGACCAGGTCATCAAGATGTGCAAGCGGGGGCTCTTCCGGCCGCCTGCCGGCGTCAGCTGCGACGAGGTCATCAACAAAGGCGGCCTGCGCATAATCACCACCCTGGACCTGGAGCTGCAGCGGCTGGGCGAGCAGACGGTCAACGAGGTCCTGGACAGCATCGGCGTCCGCTACAACGCGCACAACGGGGCCATCGTGGCCATCCGTCCCCAGTCGGGCGAGATACTGGCGATGGTGGGCTCCCGCAACTACTTCGACAACAGCCCCCTGGTCCAGGGCAACGTCAACATGGCCACCAGTTGCCGGTCCCACGGGTCCACTATGAAGGTGTTCACTTACATAACCGCCTTCGAGAGGGGATGGGTGCCTTCGACCATAGTGGAGGACGCGCCGCTGCAGCTGCCGGGCCCCACCGGCCGCCCGCAGCCCATCCGCAACTGGAACGGCGACGTCTACCTAGGCAAGATAACGGTGCGCAAGGCCCTGTCGGAGTCCGTCAACACAGCCGCCGTGCGGACCCTGATGGAGATGGGCGAGTCCAACGTGGTGCGGACGGCCATGCGCATGGGCCTCACCTACACCAACCCGGTGGGGGGCGCCTCCTGCGATGTCCCCCTCAACGAGCGGTCCTGCGGCCCCACGTGGACGCTGGGCACCTGCGAGGTGCGGCTGCTGGACATGACCTATGCCTACTCCACCCTGGCCACCAACGGCGTCATGGCTGGCATGCCCAGTGTGGAGGACCTCCCCTCCGGCTTTCGAGAGCTGGACCCCTCGCCCGTCCTGAGGATCGAGGACCCCCAGGGCAGGGTGCTATACGAGTACCGGCCCCAATTGGAGCAGGTGGTCCGCCCCGCCTTCGCCTACATGATCACCGACATCCTGTCCAAGGAGGGCATCAACTGGTCACGGCTGACCATCGGCGTCCCGGCGGCCTCCAAGACGGGCACCGAGAACGACTTCCGCGACAACGTGGTGCTGGGCTACACCCCGGAGTTGGCAGTGGGCGTCTGGATGGGCAACACCGACGGCACGCCCATGGCCCAGGGCGCCTTCAGCGCCTCGGGGGCGGGCCCCATGTGGCGGCAGTTCATGACGGTGGCCCTGCGCCACCTCCAGTTCCCGGCTACTCCCTTCCGCGTGCCCCAGGACGTCGTGCTGGCCGAGTGCGATGGTCGGCAGGAGGTCTTCGCCCGTGGCGTCCCCGTCGCCAAGCCCGGAGCATGCAAGTCCCCCACGGGCGGCGCCGAGCCGGAGGCATCGCCCACGCCCAGCCCGACGCCCAGCCCCACGCCGACGCCGTCGCCCACGCCGAGGGCCACGCCCACGGTCCGGCCTACGGCCACCCCCACCCCTTCCCCCACCGCCACCCCCAGCCCAACGCCGGGGGACGGGGACGAGGCCGCTAACGACAATGCCGGCAACGGCCGTGGTCGTGACCGCAACGGCCGCAGATGACCCAGGCGCCACCGCCCGCTACTCTAGACTGCTGAGAGAGGTTGCCCCGGCGGCATGGACGAGCCTAAGCAGCGCCGCCCTTCCTTCGTGCGGGTGAAGCGGCCCAAGGGCCAGGACGAGGGGGCCGTGGCTGCCCCGCCCACACCCCAGCCACCGCCGCCTGTGGACGAGCGCGCCCGCATCGTAGTGCCCAGGCACGAGCGGGGGCGGGAGTCGGCCATAGCCGATGCCGACATCGAGGTGCGGGAGGTGCGCTACGGTGCCACCTCCCGCGCGCCATACCTGCGCATAGTGCCCAAGCAGCAGCGGCTGGCCAAGGTGGGGCCCGGCTATTTAGCGGCCACCCCGCTGGGGAGTCGCCCCATCGATACCCTGGGCCGCTACCTTGCCGGCCTGCGGCGCATGCTCATTGGAAGCCCCTTCGCCACCTCTCAGGCCATCCACGAGCGGCTGAGCAAGGTCAAGGCCCTGGCCGTCTTCTCCTCGGACGCCCTCTCCAGCTCGGCCTATGCCACCGAGGAGATCCTCATAGTGCTGGCGCTGGCCGGCTCGGGCGCCCTCAAGTGGTCGCTGCCCATCGCCGCCGTCATCGTGGCCCTGTTGGCTATCGTGGTCCTCTCCTACCAGCAGACCATCCGCGCCTACCCCAACGGCGGCGGCGCCTACATCGTGGCCCACGACAACCTGGGGCAATTGCCCGGGCTGGTGGCAGCGGCCGCGCTCCTGGTGGACTACACCCTCACAGTGTCGGTGAGCGTGGCAGCAGGAGTGGCAGCCATCACGTCGGCGGTCCCCGATCTCTTTGACCTCAAGGTCCCCCTCTCGCTGCTGGTGGTGGCGCTGTTCACATGGGGCAACCTGCGGGGCATCCGCGAGTCGGGGACCATCTTCTCGGCCCCCACCTACTTCTTCATCGTCTCCATGGGGGCGGTCATCGGCCTGGGCATGGTCAAGGTGGCCATGGGTGAGGCGCCTGGCAGCCTTTGGAGCCCGGCACCCCCCAAGCACCCCATCGAGCCCCAGGAGGCCTTGGGAATACTGCTGCTGTTGCGGGCCTTCTCCTCGGGCAGCGCCGCCCTGACAGGCGTGGAAGCCATATCCAACGGGGTGCCCGCCTTCAAGCCCCCGGAGAGCCACAATGCCCGCGTCACCCTCGCCTGGATGGGCTTCATCCTGGCCTTCCTGTTCATGGGCATCACCTATCTCAGCAGCCGCTATGGCCTGGTGCCGGAGGAGCGAGAGACCATCGTCTCGCAGCTGGGACGGGAGGTGCTGGGCGAGAACCCCCTCTACTACGTCTACCAGGCAGCCACGGCCATGGTCCTGTTCCTGGCAGCCAACACCGCCTTCGCGGACTTTCCGCGCCTCTCGGCCATCCTGGCAAACGACGGCTACATGCCCAGGCAGTTCACCTTCAAGGGCGACCGCCTGGCCTTCACCAACGGCATCCTGGCCCTAGCTCTGGCCGCCTCGCTCATACTGGTGGCCTTCAACGCCAGTGTGACCCGCCTCATCCCCCTCTATGCCGTGGGCGTGTTCCTCTCCTTCACCCTCTCCCAGTCAGGGATGGTGCGTAGGTGGTGGCGGCTGCGGGAGCCGGGCTGGCGGACCAGCCTGCTCTTCAACGGCATCGGTGCGGCCGCCACCGCCGTGGTGGCCTGCATCTTCCTCCTGACCAAGTTCACCCACGGGGCGTGGATATCGACGCTGCTGATGGGCATCCTGGTGGTCCTGTTCCTGCTGGTCCACCGACACTACCGACGCTTCCAGGACCGGGTCCAGGTGAGCGAGGAAGAGGTTATGCGGCTGCCGGCGCCCCCCAGCTCCCCCCTGGCCCCCGGTGCCCAGCGCCTGCACATCGTCATCCCGGTGGACGACCTGAACCGCATCACTCTCACTGCGGTGCAGGTGGCCCGCGAGTGGGGAGGGCGCATCACCGCTGTCCACATCACCGACCAGCGAGAGGCGGCCGAAGAGTTCCGTCAGCGCTGGGAGCGGCTGCTGCCCGATGTCCCCCTGTTGGTGGTGGAGTCCCCCTACCGTGCCTTCCTAGCGCCCATGCTGGCCTGCATCGACTACCTTTCCCGCTCGCCCAATGGACAGCTGGTGGTGTTGCTGCCGAGCCTGCGCACCCGCCACTGGTGGGAGAGGCTGCTCCACAACCAGACCATGCTGGGCCTCAAGCGCTACCTGAAGGACCGTCCCGACCTGCGGGTGACAGAGGTGCCGGTGGACCTGGGCCCCTAGGGGGTGGTCAGTAGGGCATCCAGCTCCCCCTCGCTGGTGATGCCCCTCACCATCTCTAGGAAGCGGCGCAGGGAGCCTGCCCGCAGCCTTAGGGCAGCGAGCTTGGGACCGACGGCGCTGGCCGAGGCCGGGTTGTCGGCGTAGAGCCCGAAAAAGGCGAAGTAGGCCTGGTTCAAGCGCCGGATGTAGTAGCCCTGGCTGGCCAGCTCCTGGCGACGGGCCTCCATGAGGGCCTCCGCCTCCTCCACCTGACCGAGCCGCAGCAAGGCCTCCACATCCTGTCGCAGGGAGCGCAGCTCCCGGACCAGGGCGGGAGGCCACTCGCGCAGTGGCGGCAGCGAGCCGTCCATGGGGTAACGTCGGAAGTAGGCCAGTGTCAGCTCCTCGGCCACCAGGTCAGCCACCGATTCGTTGATGGTCCGGGTCTCCTGGCTGCGGAAGTAGTTGCGGCCCAGAGGGTAGAGAGCGAGATAGTGGTGGACCCATTCATGGATGGCCGTCTCCACGAGGAAGGCATAGTCATCGCTGGCCGGCACGATGCTGGGATAGGCGCCCAGGCCGCCCACGTCCACCACGAGGGAGGAGAGGCCAGTAGCGTCCACGGCCTGCTCGAGGGCGTCCCTCTGCCCCGGGCTGAGGCGCGGGGTGAGGAGGAACGCCTGTTGCAGGACAATGCGCTGGCGCGGGGAGACGGCCAGCACCTTGGGGGTCGGCCCCAGCTCCACCGCCACCGGCGGAAAGACGATGTTAAGCCTGCCAAACAGGGGTGGCGAGACCGTCAGCCCCGCCTCCGCAAGGAGAGAGGTGATGCGCCCCTCCAGCAGCAGCTCCACGTCGTTCTCGTCACGGGACATCCGGCGCAAGATGTCCTCCCTCTCTCCTGGGGTGGCCAGCTCGGGCTGCTGGGTTATCCGGCGCAGTCTAGCAGCGGCCTGGAGGTAACGGCGCAGGCCCTCCTCCCGCTCTTGCTCTCCCTCGCGCCGTAACAGGCCGCCCAGCTTGACAGCCAGCTTCTGGGGGACCTGCGCCAATTCCCATCTCAGGGTGCTGTAACCGTAGGGGGCGGCCAGGCGCTCCACCGGCCCCTGGGGACCAAGGGCGACCAGCACACGCCAGCCCACGACCCCCGTCCCTGCCAGCAGGGCAGCGAGGAGGGCTACGTAGGCGGCTGCCCAAAGGCGACGGCCCGCCAAGGTCACTCCTGTTCGATGGTAGGGGCGGGTGCCATAATACAGCTAGACCCTACGCCCGCAGGCGGAAGGAGAAGACCGGATGGCACGCATCGCTTTCATCGGAGGGACTGGGCCCGAGGGGCTGGGGCTGGCCATACGCTTCGCCAAGGCGGGGGAGGAGGTGTTCATCGGCTCCCGTTCCGAGCAGCGGGCAGCCGAGGCGGTGGCCAAGGTGCTGGAGAAGGTGCCCGAGGGCAAGGTCAAGGGAGGCCTCAACGCCGAGGCCTGCCGCGAGGGGGACATCATCTTCGTGACGGTGCCCTACGAGGCGCACCATGACACCCTTGCCTCCCTGGCCGACCTCATAGACGAGAAGATCCTGGTGGACGTGGTGGTGCCCCTGCAGTTCGGCGGCCACGGCGTCCGCGCCCTGAGCGTCCCTGAGGGGTCGGCAGCGGAACAGGCCCGTGCCTTGGTCCCCAGGGCCAAGGTGGTCAGCGGCTTTCATCACCTGGACGCCACCCTGCTCCAGAACGTCGAGAAGCCGATGCAGGGGGACGTCATCATCTGTTCCGACCACCGTTCGGCCAAGCGAAAGGTGATGGAGCTGGCCGAGAAGATCGCCTATCTGCGAGCGGTGGACGGGGGTGTCCTGGCCAACTCCCGCTACCTGGAGGAGTGGACGGCCCTGCTGTTGAACATCAACCGCATCTACAAGGCGCGGACCGGCGTGCGCATCGTGGGCATATAGGGGAGGATATGGGGGAGCCGCCAATGGGGCCCCCGGCTGAGGTGCGCATCATTCCCGTCAGCGGCATCGGCGAGGTGGGCCGCGGCCAGGACCTGGCCAAGCTCATCGTGGAGGCGGCCGCCGCCCAAGGCACCCCCATCTGCAGCGGCGACGTGTTGGTGGTCACCCAAAAGGTCGTCTCCAAGGCCGAGGGCCGCACGGTGGCCCTGGCCGACGTCTCGCCCTCCCCCCGGGCCCAGGAGCTGGCCGCCCGGCTGGACAAGGACCCCCGCCTGGTGGAGCTGGTGCTGCGGGAGAGCCGGCGCATCGTGCGGGCCGAACGGGGCGTCCTCATCACCGAGACCAGGCACGGGTTCGTCTGCGCCAACGCCGGCGTGGACGCCTCCAATGTGGCGGGAGAGGGCTACGTGGCCCTGCTCCCCGAAGACCCAGACGCATCGGCCGAGGGTATCCGCCGGGGCATACAGGACCTCACCGGCGCCGAGGTGGCGGTGGTCATCAGCGACACCTTCGGGCGGCCCTGGCGGGAGGGGCACGTCAATGTGGCCATCGGCGTGGCGGGCATGTCGCCCTTCGCCGACTACGTGGGCCAGACCGACCCCTACGGCTACGTGCTGCGGGTCACCACCATAGCCGTCGCCGACGAGCTGGCGGCGGCCGCCGAGCTGGTCATGGGCAAGCTGGAGCGGGTGCCGGCCGCCATCGTCCGCGGCTACCGCTACCGACCCGGGCCGGGGCGGGCCACCGACATGGTCCGTCCGGCCGAGCGCGACCTCTTTCGCTAGGGTAGCGGACGGCGCCGAGCGAGGAGTTCCCTGCACAGATGCGGTAGCGGGCACGCTCACCGCCAGCGCCGAAATGCGGGGACGCTAGGAAAGGGAAGGCCCGAGGCGTCGCCACAGGCCCTAGGACTGCTCTGGCTGGGTGGGGGGCGAGATCCTGGCCAGCACCTGCCCCCATACGGCGTCCTGCCGTTCCGCCGCCACGGCCCGCAGGAACCGGGAGAGCCGATAACGGAGGCGGGCTACCTCCAGCAGCTCCGTCAGCTCGTCGTCCTCTTCCAGGCTGGGTTCCTCGCCGCGCAGTAGCCGGTCGATAGCCTGGTCCAACAGTTGGGCCCGCATAGCCTCCTGCCTTGGCGCTGCCATCGCCACCACCCCTGGTTCAAAGAGCACCCCGCTCACGGCCTCCCTGCGGGCAGACAGGGCCATTTTACCCATTTTGGAGGCGAAGGCCAACGGTCCCGGCCCTCGGTTGCCCCCCGCGGTCAGCATGCTTTTCTACCTCTTGCCAACATCCGCCTCAGCGGTCGTTTCCGGGCCCCCGTAGGCAGCGGCCAGCACCTCCACCACATGCAGCACACGACAGGGAAGCTGGGCCAGCCGCACCCCCGCCTCCAGTTGCAGCATGCAGCCCGGGTTGGCGGTGACGACGGCCTCTGCCTCCGTAGCGGCTACCTCCTGCATGCGTTCCCGGAGCACCTGGAGCGCCAGAGCAGGGTGGGACAGCGAATACACGCCAGCGCTACCGCAGCACCTGTCGGGGTGCTCCATCTCTATAAGAGCCAGGCCGGGCACCTGACGTAACAGCTTCCGGGGAGCGTCGCGGACCCCCTGGGCGTGGGCCAAGTGGCAGGGGTCCTGGTAGGTGACCCTCAGGGAGAGCTCATGGGAGGGCGGCGGCAGGGATGCCTCTGCCAGGAACTCGGTGGCGTCCCGGACCAGGGCCGAGAAACGGCGGGCCTTTTCGGAATAGATGGGGTCATGGGAGAGCAGGTGCCCGTACTCCTTCATGATGGCGCCGCAACCGGCCGCGTCCACCACCACCGCTTCCACCCCGGCGGCCAGGAAGGCATCGATGTTGCGACGGGCCAGCGCCAGCGCCGAGTCCATGTCGCCGTTGTGAGCCAAGAGGGCGCCGCAGCAGGACTGCCCCTGCGGCGACACCACGCTGCAGCCGGCCAGAGAAAGCAGGCGAACCAGGGCACTATGGACCTGGGGATAGAGGGCCGGCATGACGCACCCCAGAAAGAGGCCCACCCGCCGCGACCCGGCGCCGGCCAACAGGCCATAGCGGCGATAGGGGCGTCCCCTGGGCGAGGGGGGCGAGGCGGCCAGCAGGCGCAGCCGCGGCGGCAGCAGTCGGGCCAGGACATGGCTGAGGTCCGCTAGGGGCCCCAGCAACAAGGTAGCGGCATCGAGCAGGGCGGGCCGCGGCAGGAAGAGGCGCAGCAGGGCCCGCCGCAATCGCCAGCCGACAGGGGCACGACCGTCCCTGACCACCATCGCGCGGGCCGCCTCCATGACCCGACCGAAGGGTACCCCCGAGGGGCAGACCGCCTCACAGTTGCGGCATTGGAGGCAAAGCTCCAGGTGCTCCAGGACCGAGGGGGTGGGGCCAATGCGCCCTTCAGTCAGGGCACGGATGAGGTGTAGCCGTCCCCGGGGGGAATCGGCCTCTATGCGCAGCAGCCGGTAGGTGGGGCAGCTCTGCAGGCACAGGCCACAGTGGACGCAGCGCGAGAGGTCCTCATCGAGGGGGGCAAAGGGGAAGGACAGCGGACGTCCACTCATATGCCCGCCACGGACCTCCCAGGGCACAGGACGGCCTTCGGATCCCAGAGCTCCTTGATGCGGCGCATGATGGCAACGGCGGGCGGCTCGGCGGCCCTAAGGAGCTCGGGGGC
>DATLZD010000070.1:0-2399 GCA_035574155.1 Dehalococcoidia bacterium
GCAGGCCTGCCGGGGGCAGGAGAACGTCATGCCCCATCTCATCGAGGCCGTCAAGGCCTACTGCACCCTGGGCGAGATCTGCGACGTCATGCGCCACGTCTTCGGCACCTACCAGGAGGAGGCCATATACTAGCAGGAGGCGCCCATCTCAGGCGCCTCAGATCGCATCCCCGGAATATAGTGACCGTCTCCCTCCACCTTTGGCGGATTCTCTGGGAAGTTAAGAACCGTGTGGGCCAACGACTCGGTCTACGGGGCTGGGTGGGAGGGCTGGCCCAAGAGGGGCAGGAGGGCGGACTCCACCTCTGCCAGGGTGACGATGCCCTCGAACTTGGCCGCCACCCTGCCCTGGCCGTCCAGCACGAACACCCAGGGCTCGCTCACCAGGCCCCACTCGCGCGAGGCGGCTGACGCAGAAGGCGGGGGTGGCGAAGGCGATGACCACCGGCCTGCCCTGGCCCAGGGCATCGGCGATGGGAACGCTGTGCATGTGGGGGCGATGGGGCAGGGAGCTGTCGATGTCGTCTATGTCCTGGACATCCCTCAGCACCGGCTGGCGCGACGGCGGGCCGGCTGCCCCACCTTGGGCCCCACCACCTCCTCAGACGAAGGCGCTGCCGTAGCGCAGCCAGTAGGCGATGAGGTAGGCGCCAGCGGCTATTAGGAAGAGGGCGGCCACCACCAGGAAGATGGGCAGGGTGCAGCCCAGGGAGGCCACCGCATAGGCCACCCCGAAGGCCAGGGCGAAGAGGGGCCCCTGCCCCTCAGGGGCCACCACCCGGGCGGCGCATCGCTGGCCTCGGCCCGTCCACGGGGCCGTCCCGGCCCGTACGCTACCCGGCGGCCCGCAGGAGGCGGGACTTTAGGCGCTGGACGCGGGCGTAGGACTCCCGGATCCGCCCCTCCGGCACCCGCCCCTCCCGTACCAGCCGCTCGATCAGGTCGATCGTCCTGCGGGCGATGTCCGGCTCGTAGACCGAGTTGTTGGCGATGGCCAGGACGTCCACGCCAGCGTTCAGCGCCAGCTCCACCGCCCCCTCGTAGGAGTAGTGGTCGCGGATCGCCCCCATCTGCATATCGTCCGAGATGACGACGCCATCGAAGCCCAGCTCCTCTCGCAGTAGGCCGGTGATGGTGCGACGGGAGAGGGTGGCCGGGTGCTGCGGGTCGAGGCGGGCGTTGAAGACGTGGGCCGTCATGACCACGTCGGCATCACCGCTGGCGATGAGCTCCCGGTAGGGCAGCAGTTCCTCCGGCGACCAGCTCTGCGTCACGTCGACGAAGCCCAGGTGGCTGTCCTGGCTTGAGCTGCCATGGCCCGGGAAGTGCTTCAGGGTGCAGAGGACGCCATGTTCGCGGTGGGCCCGGACGAACTCCCGCGCCTGCGTCGTCACTATGCGGGGGTCGGCGGAGAAGCTGCGGCCCAGGCGGCCGATGACCGGGTTGTCCGGGTTCACGTTGATGTCCACCACCGGCGCCAGGTTCAGGTTGATGCCCACGCTGGCCAGGGTGGCCGCCATCTGCCCCGCCTGCTGGCGGGTGTAGGCGACATCGTTCCGCCGGCCCAGCTCCTCGTGGGAGACGGTAGGAGGGAAGCCGTGCCCCTCGTTCAGGCGGGCCACGCGCCCGCCCTCCTGGTCGACGCAGATTATCAAAGGAGCGCTGGAGAGGGCCTGCAGGCCCCGCGTCAGCTCCCTAACCTGCTGGGGAGACTGCACGTTGCGCAGGGGCGAGCGCGTCGGCACATCGAAGTCGAAGAGGACGACGCCTCCCAGCCCCTCTTCGCGAATGACAGCGGCGACATCAGCCTCGGCCGCTGTGAGCCCCCGGAAGCCCACCACCAGCAGCTGGGCTATCATGGCCCGCAAGGAGGGGGAGGCGGATGGCCTCTGCTGTCCCGCCGGCTGTGGCGTCGGCTCGCCCGTCGCCCCTGGCGTCGGTGTGCCCGCAGGAGGCGGCGCCGTCCCTCGGCCCGTCCCGCAGGCATGCAGGAGCAGGGCGCCACAGGTCGTCCCGGCCAGCTTCAGGAAGGAGCGACGGGAGAGGCGCCTGGACCTCCCTGGCTCTCGCAGCGCGGGCCTGTCCACCATTACCGACTCCGCAGTCACCACCAATATACCGGGGACGGCCCTCGGCTCACCACCTGCCCCGCCCAGGGTGGGACGCCGCACCCGGGCCTTGGGCACTGGAGCGGACGCCACGACCCCCGGCCAGCGATACGATAGGCCGGAGCAATGAAGGGAGAGGATGTGCGAGCGCTGACCATCCCGCCCGGCAAGCCCGGCAACCTCCGCCTGACGGAGGTGCCTGCACCATAGGGCGGCCGGTGCTGGTCCGCGTCCACCAGGTGGGGCTGGACGGCGCCGATGTCCAGCTCGTGGCGGGGGAGCACGGTTAGA
>DATLZD010000071.1:0-26885 GCA_035574155.1 Dehalococcoidia bacterium
CGGCCGTCGCCCGCCCCGCCCGCTAGGACGCCCTAGGGTGTGCCCTCTGGTAGGCCTCCCTCAGGTGGTCGCGCGTCAGGTGCGTGTAGACCTGGGTGGTGGCGATGCTGGCGTGACCCAGCAGCTCCTGCAGGTCGCGCAGGGGCATGCCGCCCCTCAGCATGTGGGTGGCGAAGCTGTGACGCAGGGTGTGGGGCGTCACCTGCTTGCCCAGCCCTGCCTGGGCGGCATAGCCCTTGAGGATGAGCCAGAAGCCCTGTCGGGTGAGACGCTCGCCCCGCCGGTTGAGGAAGAGGGCCTGCTCCGACCGGTTGCGCGCCAGCAGGGGCCGCGCCTCCTCCAGATAGAGGCGCAGGGCCTCGGCGGCATGCTCGTGGATGGGGATGCTGCGCTCCTTGCCCCCTTTGCCCCGACAGCGCACGAAGGGGGCCGGCCCCAGGTGGACGTCGGTCACGTCCAGGGAGACCAGCTCCGTCACCCGCATGCCGGTGGCATAGAGGAGCTCCAGCATCGCCTGGTCCCGGCGCGCCTCGGGGGTGTCGCGACGGGCCGGTTGCTCCAGCAGCTCGTCGACCTCATTGGGGGAGATGGCCCTGGGAAGCGCCTTGTTGATGCGGGGCGAGGCCAGTCCGTCGGTGGGGTTGCGGCGGATCAGCCCCTCCGCCACCAGGAAGGAAAAGAAGGAGCGGACGGCGGCCACCTTGCGGGCCACCGACGTGTCGGTGTAGCCGCGGCGCCGCATCTCCAGGACGAAGTCCTGGATCAGGGCCCGGTCCACGGCCCCCCAGGAGGCCTCGGGCCCCAGCTTCCCCCCAATGAAGTCGGCGAGCTGCTGGAGGTCGTTGCGGTAGGCGGCGATGGTGTTGGCCGACGCTCCCTTCTCTACCTCCAGGTAGTGGAGGAAGCGGGCCAGGCCATCGCTCAGGGCAGGCGCAGGCCTGCGCTGCGTCCCGACCGCCATAGCGACCTCACCTCCTTTCGCTTACGCATTTTCCTTTCCCCAGCGCCCCCTTTTACGTTCAGCGAGCACATATTTTCCACAGTTTTTCCACTCACTACCCTCACGGACGCGGTCCTAGTCCACGCCTTTTCCCCCTTTCACCCCCTCTCCGGCGTCTCCCCCTCCGCCGGCCAGGCCTCCGGCCCGATGAGGGGAACGAAGCCGCAGGGACCTAGCCCCCGCTGCCTGATGCCGCGGGGGCCCTTCTCCACCAGCACCAGCTCCTGCAGCTCCCGCCCCCCCACCGGTATCACCATGCGCCCTCCCTCCGCCAGCTGCTCCACCAGCGTCGGGGGCACCTTGGGGGCGCTAGCGGTGACCATGATAGCATCGTAGGGCGCCTCGGGGGGCCAGCCCAGCGTCTCGCCGGCTAGGTAGACCCGCACGTTCCGGTAGCCCAGCTCCGAAAGGACTCGGGCCGCCCTTTGGGCCAGCTCCCGGATGCGCTCCACCGTCACCACCTCCCGGGCCAGCTCGGCCAGGATGGCCGCCTGGTAGCCGGACCCAGTGCCCACCTCCAGCACCTTCTCGTGGCCCTGCAGGGCCAGGGCCTCCGTCATCAGGGCCACGATGAGGGGCTGGGAGATGGTCTGCCCATAGCCGATGGGCAGGGGGCGGTTGTCGTAGGCGTGGGGGACCAGGTCCGGCGGGACGAAGCGCTCCCGGGGCACCCGAGCCATGGCCTCCAGCACGCGGCGGTCCCGCACCGAGGCGGCCAGCTCGTTGAGGAGGGCCTCCTTGGCCGCGCGCAGGTCCTCATCGGTCACGGCTGTTGCCCTCCCGCCCCCCTCGGCAGCCGCGGGTATAATCGCGGTGGGCGATGGCGGCCACGTTTTATGTCGGCACGTCCGGCTGGCACTATTACCACTGGCTGGGGGCCTTTTACCCCGAGGACCTGCCTCCCTCCCGCTGGCTGGCCCACTATTGCCGCCGCTTCGCCACCGTAGAGCTCAACAACCCCTTCTATCGCCAACCGAAGGCGGCCGCCTGGGACCTTTGGCGCCGCACGGCGCCCGAGGGCTTCGTGTTCGCCGTCAAGGCCAACCGCTTCCTCACCCATATCAAGCGGCTGAAGGACGTGGAGGAGCCCCTCCGGCGCTTCCTGGAAGGGGCCACGCGCCTGGGGCCCCATCTGGGCCCCATCCTTTACCAGCTGCCCCCCTCCTTCCACCGCACGGCCGAGAACGAGGAGCGGCTGGCCCAGTTCCTGGGCCAGCTGCCCCGGGGCCTGCGCCACGCGGTGGAGTTCCGCCACCGCTCCTGGCTGGTGGACAACGTCTGCCGCCTTCTGGCAGAGCATGGAGTGGCCCTATGTTGCTTCGATTCGCCCCGCCTGCGAACGCCGGTGGTGGCCACGGCCTCTTTCGCCTACGTGCGCTTTCACGGTGCCGAGGCCCTCTATGCCAGCAATTATAGCGATGAGGAGCTGGCCCAGTGGGCCAGGCGACTGGCAGACCTCGGCGAGGGCCTGGAGGCGGTCTATGTCTACTTCAACAACGATGCCTGCGCCTTCGCTGTGGCCAACGCCCTCACCCTGATGGACCACCTGCAGGCCCTGGGCCAGGACGTGGCCACCCCTTCCGTCAGCGCGTGAATGCTGTAACAATAGGGGCGGAGGTGCCCCATGCGGCTGGACATCACCAGGCTACCGATGGACCTGTTGGTGCTGGGGGGGCTGGCCATGGCCGTCATGGCCACCTTCCTCGTCGCCTTCGCCCTGACGGTGGGCGAGGGCGGCGGCGGGGAGACGGCGGCCGAAGGCGGCCAGGGGCCGGCAGGGCCGCCCGTCACCGCCGCCGAGATACGGGCGGTCCGCTCCATCCGCTTCAACACCAACCAGCTGGTCATCGCTGCCGGGCAGGACGTCACCATCCACTTCATCAACGAGGACACGGGCATACCGCACGACTTCACCGTCTGGCGCGACCGTACCGCCAGCGAGCGGCTGGCCGGCACGCGCATCTGCACCGCCCCCTGCGAGGAGACCATCACCGTCAACCTGCAGGCCGGACGCTACTTCTTCAACTGCACCGTTCACCCCCAGCAGATGACCGGCACCCTGTTCGTCCAGTAGGGGGCCTCAGATAGACTCCAGCACCTTGCGGGCCAGGGCCCGGGTGAAGCCGGGGGTGGCAGCTATCTCGTCCAGGGGGGCCTCGCGGATGGCCTGCAGGGAACCGAACTTACGCAGCAGCGCCCGCTTCCGCTTGGGGCCGATGCCCGGTATGGAGTCCAGCACCGACTCCATTCCCGCCTTGTCCCTGACCTTGCGGTGGTAGGTGACGGCGAAGCGGTGGGCCTCGTCACGGATGCGCTGGACCAGGTAGAGGGCCTGGGAGGTGCGAGGCAGCACGATGGGCTCGGCCATGTCCACCACGTATAGCTCCTCGAAGCGCTTGGCCAGCCCCACCAGCGGTATGTGGCCCAGGCCCATGTCCCGAAGGACGTCGTGGGCAGCCGAGACCTGTCCCTTGCCCCCGTCCACCATCAGCAAGTCGGGCAGCTTGGCGAAGGACTCGTCCACCTCGCCGCGGGCGGAGGCGTCGCGGGCACGGCGAAAGCGGCGCCGCAGCACCTCCTGCAGCATGGCATAGTCGTTGGGGCCCGGCGTGGCCTTGATGCGGAAGCGGCGGTACTCCGAGGGCCTGGGCTGTCCGTCCACGAACACCACCATGGACCCCACGGCGTGGGCGCCCTGTATGTTGGATATGTCGTAGCACTCGATGCGGGCCGGCGGGCCCGGCAGCTCCAGCTCCTCGGCCAGCTCCTCCAGGGCCTGACGGAGCGCCCCCCGCTGGGAGAGGACGCGAACCCGCATGTCCTGCAGCGACTGGCGGGCGTTCTCGCTGGCCAGCTCCACCAGGGCCCGCTCCTTGCCGTCCCTTGGCACCCGCACCCGCACGGGCCCGCCCCGCCGCTGGGACAGCCAGGCCTGCAGCAGCGCCTGCTCGCGGACAGGGACGGGCAGCAGCACCAGCTCGGGCACGAAGGTGGCGGCCTCGTAGAACTGGGACAGGAAACTGGCCAGCACCGCCTCCTGGGCCTCGTCCTGGGCTCCGTCCAGGCCGAAGTGGTCGCGGCCGATGACGTTGCCGCCGCGGACAAAGAAGACCTGCACGCAGGCGTCGGCCCCATCCCTCGCCAGCCCGAAGACATCGGCGTCGACGTAGCGTCCCAGGTCCACCGCCTGCCGCTCGCCCATGCGCTGGATGGCCCGCACCTGGTCACGGAGGCGGGCGGCCCGCTCGAACTCCAGGGCCTCGGCCGCCTCCTCCATCTGGCGCCAGAGGTCCTGGACCACCTCGTCGGTGCGGCCCTCCAGGAACTTGATGGTCTGCTGGATGACGCGCCCGTATTCCTCCCTGCTGCAGAGGCCAGCGCAGGGCCCCAGGCAGCGGTGGATGTAGTATTCCAGACAGGGACGCGGGTCGTTGCCGGTGATGGTCTTGGTGCAGGACCGCCAGGGGAAGAGCTTCTTGACCAGGTCCAGGGTCTTGCGGACCGAGCCGGCGCTGGCATAGGGGCCGAAGTAGCGGGCGCCATCGGGCAGCACCCGCCGCGCTATCTCCACCCTGGGCCAGGGGTCCGACAGGTCGATCTTCAGGTAGGGGTAATGCTTGTCGTCCTTCAGACGGACGTTGAAGTGGGGCTGATAGCGCTTGACCAGCGACGCCTCCAGCACCAGCGCCTCGGCAGCGGTGCCCGTGACGATGTATTCCAGGTCCGCTATCTGGGATACCAGGTTCCGGACCTTCGGCTCCAAGCTGCGGGGGGAACCGAAGTAGGAGCGGACGCGGTCGCGGAGACGGGCCGCCTTGCCCACGTATATGACCCGCCCCTTGGCGTCCTTGAAGATGTATACCCCCGGGCGCTCGGGCAGCGCCCGCACCCGCTCCAGCAGCTCCCCACGCCTGTCGCTCACGGCACCTACCATTGTATGGTCGCCCGGGAGACCCCCACAACGCGCCCCGGCCCAACATGGCCCGCCCCGAACCTTTTGCCTAAGCGTCGGCGTTCATATCTTAAAGGTGGGGGCATCGGGCGCACGTCATGACCTATAGGCCCATCGAGGACTACGGCGCCGTGGGCGATATGCGCACGGCTGCCCTTATCAGCAGCGGGGGTTCGGTCGACTGGCTGTGCCTGCCTCGCTTCGACTCCCCCAGCGTTTTCGCCGCCCTGCTGGACGACGCCCGCGGCGGCCGCTTCCGCCTGGCCCCCAGGGGGAGGTTCGCCTCTCGCCAGCACTACCTGGAGGACACCAACGTGCTGGTGACCACCTTCACCTCGTCTGAGGCGGAGGTGGCCGTCATCGACTTTATGACGGTGGACGCCCCCTCGCCGGAGCTGGTGCGGGTCGCGCGCTGCCTGCGCGGCGCCGCCCACATGGAGATAGAGTTCGCCCCCGCCCTGGACTATGCCCGCGGGCACACGACGCTGCAGCCCCTGGGTGCCCATGCCGTCCTGGCCAGCAGTGGACCACAGGCCCTGGACCTCTCCTCCTCGGTGCCCCTGATAGTGCTCGACGGGACGGCCGGCGCCAGCTTCCTGCTGCGGGAGGGGGAGGCGGCAGCCTTTGCACTGCAATGGGAGGGGACGTCGCCCCCACCCCTGGCGATGGAGGCCGTGGAGGGAAAGCTACGGCGGGCAGTCGATTTCTGGCGAGAGGTCTCGCGAGAGTGGACATATCGTGGCTACTGGCCCGACCTGGTGAAACGCTCCCTGTTGGCCCTGCACCTCCTGCTCTACGCACCGTCGGGGGCCATGTGCGCCGCCCTGACCACGTCCCTGCCGGAGCACCTGGGCGGGGGGCGCAACTGGGACTACCGGTACTGTTGGCTGCGGGACTCGGCCTTCGCCATTGACCTCTTCCACCGTTTAGGCCACCGGGAGCACACCCTGCCCTTCCTGCGCTGGCTGGCCCTGGCCCAGGGTGAAGGGGCACCCCTCCGCCCCCTTTACCCCATCGCCTACCACCGCGAGGCGGCCCCCATGCAGGAGGAGGTGCTGGACCACCTGGAGGGCTACGCCGGCTCACGCCCAGTCCGCATCGGCAACGCCGCCGCCGACCAGTTCCAGCTCGACGTCTACGGGGAGCTGGTGCTGGCCCTGTACTCCTACCACCGCCAGGGTGGCCAGGTGGACGACGCCCTGTGGGCGCTGGTCCACTCCCTCGTAGAGGCGGCCCTGGCCCGCTGGCAGGAGCCCGACAGCGGTATCTGGGAGGTGCGGTCTCGCCCCCGCCACTTCGTCGTGTCCAAGGTGATGGCCTGGGCCGCCCTGGACAGGGGCATACGGCTGGCTGAGGACCTCCGCCGACCCGCCGACCTTGGACGCTGGCGCGCGGCCCGCGAAGCGATACGGCAGGAGGTCCTGGCCAACGGCTGGAGCCCGCAGCGGGGCACCTTCGTGCAGAGCTACGGCGGCCAGGCGCTGGACGCCGCCCTGTTGCTGTTGCCCCTGGTCGGCTTCCTACCACCAGACGACCCCCGGATAGTAAGCACCGTGGAGGCCATCCGCCGCGAGCTGGGACAGGTCTTCCTGCGCCGCTACCTGCCAGAGGAGGCCCCTGACGGCCTGGGCGAGGAAGAGGGCGCCTTCCTCCTGTGCAGCCTATGGCTGGCGCAGGCCCTGGCCCTCATGGGACAAGTGAGGGAAGCGCTACGCATCTTCCGCAGGGTTGCTGCCCTAGGCAACGGACTGGGCCTCTACGCCGAGATGGTGGACCCGCGCACGGGGCGTTTCCTCGGCAACTACCCCCAGGCCTACACCCACATCGCGCTGGTGGACACGGCCCTGGTATTGGACCGCGTCCTGGCCGCGGGCCCACGCCTGCGGGCAGCGGTGGCCGGGCAGGAATGAAAAGGGGCGGCGGGACGTCCCGCCGCCCCCTGGACCGTCCAGCGCCCTACTTGGCCTTGACCTTGATGCTCTTGGGCCGCACCTCCGGGGCCTTGGGCAGTTTCACCGTCAGCATGCCGTGCTCGAAGACGGCCTCCGCCTTGTCGGCGTCCACCTGCACGGGCAGGGTGACGCTGCGGGCGAACGTCCCGTAGCGCAGCTCACGGCGGTGGTAGTTGCCCTTCTCCTCCTTGGCCTCGTGGCGATACTCGCCGCGGATGGTGAGCTGGTCGCCCTGGAGGGAGATGTCCACGTCCTCAGGGCGAAGGCCTGGCAGGGCAGCCCTCACCACCAGGGCGTCATCGGTCTCGTAGACGTCCACGGGGAAGGTATAGACCTCCTCCACGGCGGCGCCTGGCTCGCGACGGCCCATCAGCTCCTCCCAGAGGCGGTCCATGGAGCGTCGGATAGCCCGGAACTCCTCCCAGGGGTCCCAACGCATGAGGGTCATGCCTTCCACCTCCCAGTCGGTGACCGTCCTATTCTACGGCCGGGGGGCCCGGCGGTGGCCCGCAAAAAGAGGGCGGGCCCGCTCAGGAGGCCTTGGCCTCCACCACCTCGCGGGCCCGCACCTGGATGGTCTTGGGCCTGGCCTCGGCCGCCTTGGGCAGGGTGATGGTCAGCAGGCCCCGCTCGTAGACGGCCTCGGCCTGGTCGGCCTCCACGGGCGCCGGCAGCGAGATGGAGCGGCGGAAGGAGCCGTAGCCCAGCTCGCGCCAGTGGTAGGTGCGGTGCTCCTCCTCCGCCTCCATGCGCCGCTGGGCGTGGACCGTCAGGAGGCCGTCCTGCACCGAGATCTCGATGTCCTCAGGCCGGAAGCCGGGCAGGGCCGCCTCCACCACCACCGCCTCCTTCGTCTCGTAGACGTTCAGCGGGAAGGAGGCGGCCTCCTGCCAGGGCCGGAACCGGCCCAGCAGCTCGTCCACCATCTCGTCCATGGCGCGGGCGATGCGCCGGAACTCGGTCCACGGCTCCCAGCGCATGAGGGTCATGGCCCATCACCTCCTTTCCCCCTCGGTATGTTGAGCGGCGAAAGGAGACTCGGCTGGCGGCCAGGGCCGTGCGCCCTTCGGGCCCCGCCCCCGAGGGGCGACCTCGGCACCGCCGCCCAGGCCTCCCCGCCTCCAGGCGGGGCCCCGGGCTGCCGGCCCCGGCCATCCCGGGCCACCCGCCGGGGCGCTCCCCCGGCTTCCGGCCCCAATTATAGGGAGAGGCGCGGTGCCCTGTCAAGTCCTTTGACAATTATTTTGTCAATCTTCTCCCCAACGGGCTTGACACAGGCCCTGGGCGGGGATACTATGGGCAGCGGGTGGTAGCCATGCCCGGGCGCGACTACTACGAGATCCTGGGCGTTCCCCGCAACGCCTCCGAGAAGGAGATAAAGCGGGCCTATCGTCGCCTGGCCCGCAAGTACCATCCCGACCTGAACCCGGGCAACAAGGAGGCCGAGGAGCGCTTCAAGGAGATCAACAAGGCCTACGAGGTGCTCTCCGACCCGGAGAAGCGCCGCCTCTACGACATGTATGGCGAGCGGTGGGAGCAGGCGGCCGCCTTCGAGCAGACCCGACGCCAGGCGGGGGCGGCCGGCCCTCAGGGCCGCACCACCTTCACCTGGTCCACGGGGGACGTCTTCGGCGACCTGGGCAGCATCTTCGGCGAGGGCCTGTTCGGCGACCTGCTGGAGACCTTCTTCGGGACCCGTCGCCGCGGCCCGTCCCGTGGCCAGAACGTGGAGGTGCCCATCGAGGTGACCCTGGAGGAGGCCTATAACGGCGCCTACCGCGTCGTCCAGGTGCCGTCGCTGGAGCCCTGTCCGGCCTGTGGCGGCCGCGGCGGCGCCTTCGGGGCAGTGTGCAGTCGCTGCCTGGGCAGCGGCTACGTCGAGCAGGCCAAGCGGTTGGAGGTCCGCATCCCGCCCGGGGTCAGGGATGGCTCCCGCATCCGCATCGCCGGCGAGGGGCGACCCGGCCCCGGCGGCGGCCCCAGGGGCGACCTCTACCTGGTGGTCTCGGTCCAGCCCCACCCCCGCTTCCGGCGCGAGGGCGATGACCTCCACACCGAGGTGGAGGTCCCGGTGGAGGACGCCGTCCTGGGGGGTGAGGTGGAGGTGCCCACCCTCTCGGGCCGCCGCATAATGCTCAAGGTGCCGCCCCTCACCCAGAACGGGCGCGTCTTCCGCCTCTCGGGGCTGGGCATGCCCAGGCTGGACGGCGGCGGCCGCGGCGACCTCTACGTCACCGTCAAGGTCCGCTTGCCCGAGCACCTGACGGAGGAGGAGCGGGAGCTCTACCGCCGCCTGCGGGAGCTGCGCCGCTCCGGCGTGCGCCGGTGAGCGAGGTGAGAAGATGGCCAGGCGCAGGCGCGAGGACGACGAGGAGCTGCCCGAGGACGAGCCCCTCTACGTCATCAGCGTGGCCGCCCGCATGGTGGGCATGCACGAGCAGACCCTGCGCTACTACGAGCGCATGGGCATCATCCGGCCGGCCCGCTCCAAGGGGCGTATCCGCCTCTACTCCCGCGCCGACATCCAGCGGCTGCGCCAGGTCCAGCGGCTCATGGACGAGCTGGGCGTCAACCTGGCCGGCGCCGAGGCCATCCTCAAGCTGCGGGAGCACATCCAGTCCCTGGAGCGGCAGATAGAGGAGCTGCGGCGGGAGCTGCAGGCCTACCGCGACCGCCTGCTGCCGGCCATCGTGGACACGGACAGGAGGTAGAGGCATGGCGAAGGAGACGCTAGTCATCCCGCCGATCGAGCTGGAGTGGAGCCGCTGGACGACCTGGGCCGCCATCGCGGCACACGCCAGAGAGAGCGGCATCCGCCTGCCGTCAGGCCCGGGCGTCTACGAGGTGAGGTATGAGAACCAAGAGGAGAGGCTCTACATCGGCAGGGCCTCGGATCTGCACAGCAGGGTAAGACAAGGCTTAGTGAAGGGTACGGTACCTCACTCCGCTGGCAGTCGGCTGCGCGCCAGGGAGGACCTCGGCAGGATAGTGGTGCGCTGGGCCTCCACCGATAGGTCGGCGGCTGTGGAGGAGGAACTACTCAGGCGGCACCTGCGTCAGTTCGGTAGGCTCCCTAAATATGTCAGGGTCGGTTGACTCACCTCTGGTTCGGGGTGATGCAGCATGATGAGGCAGGACCGCTTCACCGAGCAGGCCCAGGAGGTGCTGGCCGAGAGCCAGCAGATCGTCCGCCGCCTGCGCCACGCCCAGTGGGACGCTGAGCACATACTGCTGGCCATGCTGGTCCACCAGGGCAACCTGGCCCAGGACGTCTTCCGCAAGCTTGGGGTGGACATGGAGGCCCTCCGCGAGCGGGTGGAGGCAGCCCTCGCCCGCACCCCCAAGCTCACCTACGAGAGCGCCCAGCTCTACATGACCCCTCGTGTGGTCAGGCTGCTGGAGAACGCCGACGCCGAGGCCCGCCGCCTGAAGGACGAGTATATCGGCGTCGACCACCTGCTGCTGGCCATGGCCGACCTGCGCGACGGCGACGCCCCCCGCATCCTGCGGGACTTCGGCATCGACAAAGAGAAGATCTACCGCGCCCTGGCCGACATCCGCGGCGCCCACCGGGTGGACTCCCCCCGGGCCGAGGCCCGCTACCGCGCCCTGGAGCGCTACGCCGTTGACCTCACCGAGGCTGCCCGGCAGGGCAAGCTGGACCCCGTCATCGGCCGCGAGGAAGAGATCAAGCGGGTGATGCAGATCCTCAACCGCCGCACCAAGAACAACCCCGTCATCATCGGCGAGCCGGGCGTCGGCAAGACGGCCATCGTCGAGGGGCTGGCCCAGAAGATCGCCCAGGACGACGTGCCCGACAACCTCAAGGGCAAGCGGGTGCTGGCCCTGGACATAGCCGCCATGGTGGCCGGCTCCAAGTTCCGCGGCGAGTTCGAGGAGCGCATGAAGGCCGTCCTGGACGAGATCAAGCAGGCCCAGGGCGAGGTCATCGTCTTCATCGACGAGATCCACCAGGTGGTGGGGGCCGGCTCGGCCGAGGGTTCTGCCATCGACGCCTCCACCATGCTCAAGCCTGCCCTGGCCCGGGGCGAGCTGCGCTGCATCGGCGCCACCACCCTCGACGACTACCGCAAGTACATCGAGTCGGACCCCGCCCTGGAGCGCCGCTTCTCCCCCGTGCTGGTGGAGGAGCCGACGGTGGAGGAGACCATCGAGATCCTGAAGGGGCTGCGGCCCCGCTACGAGGCCCACCACAAGGTCAAGATCACCGATGAGGCCCTGGAGGCAGCGGCCAAGCTCTCGGCCCGCTACATCAGCGGCCGCTTCCTGCCCGACAAGGCCATAGACCTGATGGACGAGGCCGCCTCCAAGCACGTCATCGAGGCCCAGAGCTTCCCGGCCCATCTGCGCCAGAAGCGGGAGGAGATGGAACGGCTGCGGCGCGAGGAGGAGGCGGCCGCCAGCCAGGGCGACTACGAGCGGGCCGCCAACCTCAAGGCCCAGCGGCTGCGCCTGGAGCAGGAGTTCGCCCAGGAGCGGGAGGAGTGGGCACGCCAGCACCACATCGACCTGGTGGTGGACGCCCGTGACATCGCCGAGCTGGTGGCCGAGGCCACCGGCATCCCTGTGGGGCGGCTGATGGAGGAGGAGCAGGAGAAGCTGGTCCACATGGAGGAGCGGCTGCACCAGCGCATCGTGGACCAGGAAGAGGCAGTGCGGGCGGTGGCCAACGCCATCCGCCGCGCCCGTGCCGGCCTAAAGGACCCCAAGCGGCCCATCGGCAGCTTCATCTTCCTGGGCCCCACCGGCGTGGGCAAGACGGAGCTGGCCCGCGCCCTGGCCGAGTTCCTCTTCGACGACGAGGAGGCCATGGTCCGCATAGACATGAGCGAGTACCAGGAGCAGCACACCGTCTCCCGCCTCATCGGCGCGCCGCCCGGCTACGTGGGCTACGAGGAGGGGGGCCAGCTCACCGAGGCCGTCCGCCGCCGTCCCTACAGCGTGGTCCTCTTTGACGAGATCGAGAAGGCCCACCCCGACGTCTTCAACCTGCTGCTGCAGGTGCTGGAGGACGGCCGCCTGACCGACGGGCACGGCCGGACGGTGGACTTCCGCAACACCATCATCATCATGACCTCTAACCTGGGAACGGCCGAGCTGCAGCGGCCCCCCGTGGGGTTCCTGGCCCACGCCAAGCCCTCCGCGTCGGAACGGGAGCGGCTGCGGGAGTCGGTGGAGCGGGCGCTGCGTCAGGCCTTCCGCCCCGAGCTGCTGAACCGCATCGATGAGATCATCATCTTCGACCCGCTGACGGAGGAGGACCTGAAGAAGATCGTGGAGCTGATGCTGAAGGACCTGCGGGAACGGCTGTCGGAGCGGGGCCTGGGGCTGGAGCTGACGGAGGAGGCCAAGGCGGCCTTGGTCCGGGAGGGCTACGACCCCCATTTCGGCGCCCGTCCCCTGCGGCGGACCATCGAGCGCCGCATCGCCAACCCCCTGTCCCTCAAGATCCTGGCCGGGGAGTTCCAGGAGGGGGACACGGTGGTGGTGGACTACCGCGACGGGGAATACGTCTTCGAGAAGAAGCTGGTAACCGTAGGGGCCGCTGAGGGATGAACGAGCGCCGCCTCCTGATCCGCCGCACCATTATAGGTATTGCCCGGCGACGGCAGCGGCCAGGTGCGGGCACTATCCCCGTGCCTGCCAGGTCGACGGAGGTGCCCATGCGCTGGCCTGACCTGGCTGACATTCTTAAACCGTTACCGTGGGCCGTGATCGGGGCCGTTGCGGCCCGACTCTACATGCCGGAACGGTCCACGAGAGACTTGGACGTGGTGGTGCTGGCCCAAGACGCCCCAGAGGCCCGTCGACGCCTGCGGGCCGCTGGCTACTCCTATCTCGGCGAGCTGACCATCGGGGGCTCTTCCTGGACATCGCCCGACGGAGTCCCCGTGGACCTGATAGAGGGTCGGGACCCGTGGTGGCCCCAGGCCTTGGCCGAGGCGGCTGCCAACCGTGATGCCCAGGGCCTGCCGGTGTTGCCGCTGCCCTACCTTGTGCTGACGAAGCTGCTGAGCGGTCGCGTGCAGGACTTGGCTGACATCACCCGAATGCTCGGCCAGGCTGACGAGGAGAGCCTCACCAGGGTGCGCGCACTGATTGCTCAGCATGTCCCTGATGCGATGGAAGACTTGGAAAGCCTTATCGCTCTAGGAAAGCTGGAAAGGGAAGGTGAGGAGGGCAGGGCTACCTCCCCCTGAGCCTCTGCCCTTACCGTGCACGACATACCGGCAGTGACCACTTTTCAGGCCAACGCGCCCTGCAGCGGTCGCATCGGCGGGCCGGGAACGGGTATCAGCCCCTGAATATGGGGTCGGGGCGAGGGCGGGACTCCTCCGGGCGACGGCGCCCAGGGAGGGGCCCTGTCGCCCGCCACCATCAGCCTGAGCCCTGGCGCCCGTGACCGCCTGCCGCGACAGTCCGGCCCGGAGTTGCTAGGATGTAGGGGACAGGGCTTCCGCAGCAACTCACCCGGAGCTGGAGGCAGGAGCGATGCCGGCCTACCCCAACGACGGGTTCTCGCACCATCAGGCCCAGGTCAACGGTCTACGTTACCACTACGTGCGCCAGGGCTCGGGGCCACCCCTAGTCCTCGTGCACGGCTGGCCAGGCTTTTACTACGAGTGGCACCTGAACATCGGGCCCCTATCGGAGCGCTTCGATGTGGTGGCCCCCGATATGCGCGGCTACGGTTACACCGACAAGCCCGACGTGCCGCCGGCCGAGGGCTACACCTCGGCCCACTTCGCCCAGGACCTGGCCGCCCTGCTGGACCACCTGGGCTGGCAGCGGGCCAGCTTCGTGGCCCACGACTTCGGCGCCATCTGGGTCCAGCGCTTCGCCCGGACCTACCCCCAAAGGGTGGAGAGGCTGGTCCTGTTCGACCCGCCTTACCCGGGCATCGGTCCCCGCTGGTTCGAGCCTTCCCGCCTGGGAGAGGTCTGGTATATGTTCTTTCACCAGCTGCCCCTGGCCGAGGAGCTGGTGGGCTCGTCCCGCCGGGCCATCGAGGCCTACCTGCGCCACTTCCTCTCCCATTGGTCCTACCAGAAGGAGCTGTGGACCGACGAGGAGATAGGCCATTACGTGGAGGCCTTCTCCCAGCCCGGCGCCCTGCGCGGCGGCTTCAACTGCTACCGCGCCACCTTTCAGGCTGAGGCCGGGCAGTGGGCCTCGCCCCAGACCAAGATCGAGGCGCCCACCCTCGTCCTCTGGGCCGAGGCCGACCCCATCCTGCCCGTGGCATGGAGCGACCGCCTGGGGGACTACTTCTCCCGCCTGACCCTGAAGCGGGTGCCCCAGGCAGGCCATTTCCTGATGCGGGAGCGGCCGGAGCTGGTCAATGCCGAGGTGACCGCCTTCGTGCTGGGCGGGGGCAGCGAGGGCTAGGCCCCTCCCCGTGGTTGCCGTCGGCGCTGGCCAGCAGCACAATTGAGGCGAGACAGCCGTCCTTCGGACCTCAGGAGGAGGACAGATGAGGATCGAGACAGGCCTTACCGGACGTACCTTCGCCGAGATAGCCCAGTCGGCCCAGAGGGCGGAGGCGCTGGGATTCGACGGAGTGGTGACCCCCGAGACCGGCCATGACCCCTTCTTCCCCCTGCTCATCGCCGCCGAGCACAGCCGCCGCCTGACCCTGGGCACGGGCGTGGCCATCGCCTTCCCCCGCAGCCCCTTCGTCATGGCCCAGATATCATGGGACCTGCAGCACTTCTCCGGGGGGCGCTTCCGCCTGGGCCTGGGCACCCAGGTGAAGGGCCATAACGAGCGTCGCTACTCCACCCCCTGGGTGGGGCCGCCCGGCCCCCGCCTGCGTGAATACATCCTCTGCCTGAGGGCCATCTTCGACAGCTTCCAGAACAACGCCCCGCCCAGGTTCCAGGGCAAATATTACCAGTTCACCCTCATGTCCCCCTTCTTCAACGCTGGCCCCATCGAGCACCCCCACATTCCCATCTACATCTCGGCGGTGGGGCCCTACATGTGCCGCCTGGCCGGCGAGCTCTGCGACGGCGTCCGCCTGCATGGCTTCAACACCCTGAAATACACCAAGGAGGTCATCCTGCCCAACCTGGAGGCCGGGGCCAAGAAGGCCGGCCGCAGCCTCAGGGACATCGACATCGTGGGCGGCGGCTTCATCATCACCGGCCGCAACCGGGAGGAGATCCAGCGGGCCATGCAGGCCACCCGCTCCCAGATCGCCTTCTACGGGTCCACCCGCACCTATCACGGCGTCCTGGAGGTCCACGGCTGGGCCGAGGTGGGCATGCGCCTCCACCAGCTGTCGCTGGAGGGGAAGTGGCAGGAGATGGCCAACCTCATCAGCGACGACATGCTGAAGGAGTTCGCCATCATCGGCGCCCCCGACGAGATCGCTCCCCAGCTTAAGGAGCGCTGGGGCGGCATCGTCACCACCGTGACCCTGGGGTTCATGCTGCGCGACGGCGAGGCCGACGACGTGGTGCGGAAGGTCGTCGAGGAGGTGCACCAAATATAGGCCTGCGGGTGGCGACAGGCCGCTATTGACCGCGGCCCTGGCCAATGTTATAAATTGCACAAGCATTCTGCGACGGCCACAGCTTGAGGGCCCCTCTCGATAGCTGGTGGGGAGAAGGCCGTGGAGATACCGTCGGTCGTCATTGAGCGCTTGCCCCTCTACGCCCGGGCGCTGGAGGCGCTGGCCCACGAAGGCAGGGAGGTGGTCAGCTCACAGGAGCTGGGACAGCGCCTGGGGGTGACGCCGGCCCAGATACGCAAGGACCTCAGTTACTTCGGTCGCTTCGGCAAGCAGGGGCGCGGCTACAACGTCCAGAACCTGCTGTCCGCCCTGCGCCAGATCCTGGGGCTGGACCGTCAATGGCGCATGGCCCTGGTGGGCGTGGGCCGCCTGGGCAGGGCCATCGTCCAGTATGAAGGGTTCGCACCCCAGGGGTTCCGCATCGTCCACGCCTTCGATGCCGACCCCCGCATCGTCGGTCAGGAGGTCAACGGGCTGACGGTGCGGGACGTCAGCGAGCTGGAGGAGGTTCTCGCCCGAGAGCCGGTGGAGATCGGCATCGTGGCCGTGCCGGCGCTGGTGGCCCAAGAGGTTATCGACCGGCTAGTGCGGGCCGGGGTGCGGGCCATCCTCAACTATGCGCCCATCACCGCCCGCGTCCCCAGAGGTGTCCAGATACGCCGGGTGGACCCGGTGCTGGCCCTCCAGAGCATGACCTACTACCTGCGGCAGGGCAGCAACGCCCAGTCAGCCAAGTAGCGCCCTAGAAGGCCACCGCCCACTCCTCCTCCGGCGGCATGGCCCGCTTGATCAGGTCCAGGTATTCCAGGGCCACCCCGGCACCCATGGCCACGCAGGTGAGGGGGTTCTCGGCCACGTAGCAGGGGATGCCGACGACCTGCGTGATGAGGCGGTCCAGGTTGCGCAGCATGGCACCTCCCCCCACCAGCACGATGCCGTGGTCGATGATGTCCGACACCAGCTCGGGGGGAGTCCGCTCGAACACGGAGCGGATGGCGCCCACGATGGCCTGCAGCGGCTCCTGCAGCGCCTGGCAGACCTCGCTGGCGGTGACGGTGATGGTGCGGGGCAGGCCGGTGATCTGGTCGCGGCCCCGCACCTCCATCGTGAGCTCCTCCTCCAGGGGCAGGGCCGACCCCAGGGCGATCTTCACCTCTTCGGCGGTCCGCTCGCCGATGATCAGGTTGTGGCGGCGCTTGATATGGTTGGCGATGGCCTCGTCCAGACGGTCGCCGGCCACCCGCACCGACTCGCTGACGACGATGCCATAGAGGGAGATGATGGCCGCCTCGGTGCGTCCCCCGCCTATGTCCACCACCATATGGCCCTGGGGGGAATCGATGGGTATGCGCGCCCCAAGGGCAGCGGCCAGCGGCTCCGGTATGACGTGCACCGGCCGACGGGCGCCGGCCGCCTCGCACGCCTCCTGGACCGCCCGCCGCTCCACCCCCGTAGCCCCCACCGGGGCACAGATGACCACCTCCGGCTTGACGAAGGAGAGGCGGCCCACGGCCTTGGCAATGAGGTAGCGCAGCATGGCCTCGGTGGTCAGATAGTCGGCGATGACGCCGTGACGCATGGGGCGGATGACCTGTATGGCCTCGGGTGTGCGGCCTTCCATCTCGGCAGCCTCGCTGCCCACCGCCACGATGGTGTTGTTCTGACGGGCCACCGCCACGATGGACGGCTCGTTGATGACGATGCCGCGGCCCTTCACGTAGACCAAGACGTTGGCGGTGCCCAGGTCAACGCCCAACTGCTTCCCTAGCACGGCAACCCCCTTCTCCCCGCAGGGATCTATGACAGGGCCGCGCCCGCGGCGGCCCCTCCCATGATGCCCTAACGGGCGCCCCTAATCCACACGCTGGATGCGGGCACCCAGGGCGTTCAGCTTCTCGTCGATGCGCTCGTATCCACGGTCCACGTGGTAGATGTCGGTGATCTCCGTCTGGCCATGGGCAGCCAGGCCCGCCAGGACCAGGGCCGCCCCCGCCCGCACGTCCAGGGCCCGCACCCAGGCACCCAGCAGGGGCGTGGGCCCAGCGATGATGGCAGTAGTGGTCCCGGTGGTGACCACCTCCGCCCCCATCTTGCGCAGCTCGGCCACATAGAGCAGTCGGTTCTCGAACACCCGCTCGTGGACGTAGCTGACCCCCTCGGCCTGGGTCAGGAGGGCAGCCATGGGTGCCTGCAGGTCGGTGGCCAGCCCGGGGTAAGGCAAGGCCTGCACGGTCACGGCCCGCAGGGGCCGGCCGCCCCTCACCCGCAGCCAGGACTCCCCCTCCTCTATATCCACGCCGGTCTCCCGCAGCTTCTGAATGAGGGACCACAGGTGTTGGGGCACCATCCCCTGAACCTCCACCTCGCCGCCGGTAATGGCGGCGGCGATGGCGAAGGTGCCCGCCTCGATGCGGTCGGGGATGTTGCGGTGGGTCGTCCCCCGCAGCTCCGGCACACCGTCCACCTCGACGGTGTGGGTGCCGGCCCCCCGGATGCGGGCGCCCATGCCCACTAGCATATCGGCCAGGGCCGACACCTCCGGCTCGCAGGCAGCGTTGACGATGGTGGTGCGGCCGGGCGCGGTGACAGCCGCCAGCATCAGGTTCTGGGTGCCCAGCACGCTGGGGTAGTCCAGGAAGATGCGGGCGCCCCTCAGCTGGCGGGCCTCGGCCACGAACTTCTCCTCCTCCCGCCACACGCGGGCGCCCAGCATCTCGAAGCCCTTCAAGTGCACGTCGATGGGTCGCTGGCCGATGACGTCGCCCCCCGGCGGGGCGCAGGCCGCCCGGCCGAAGCGTCCCAGGAGGGCACCCATCACCAGGAAGCTGCCGCGGAGGTTGGCCACCAGCTCGCTGGGCGGTGCCAAGTTGTGCACATGGGCGGCATTGATGCGCAGGACTCCCGGGCCGGCCCACTCCACCCTGGCACCCAGGCTGCGCAGCACATCAGCCATGAAGCGGACGTCACCGATGTCGGGGACGTTCTCGACGTAACAGTTGTCGGCCGTGAGGAGGGCAGCGGCCATGGCACCCAGGGCGGCGTTCTTAGACCCGGAGACCTGCACGGCGCCCCGCAGGGGCCTCTGACCTTCGATGAGGAAGCGACTGCTGGTCCGCTCCTTGGCGCCGGCGGTGGGGGGAGGCATGGCGCGACCTTTTAGGGACCCGGGCGACGGCGACGGGCACGCTCCGCCAGCTTGAGGCGCACCAGGGCCCGACGCAGTGCGGCCTCGGCGATGGCCATGTCCACCGCCTCGGCCCGGCGCTGGGCCAGCCGCTCCTGGGCGCGACGGCGGGCCGCCTCGGCCCGCTCCACGTCCAGCTCCTCGGCCCGTTCGGCGGCATCGGCCAGGACGGTTACCCTGTCGCCCATCACCTCCAGGAAGCCGCCGTGGACGGCCATCTCCTCCTCCTGGCCCCGGCGGACGATGCGCAAGATGCCCGGCTGGAGCATGGTCATGAGGGGGGCATGCCTGGGCAGGACCGTCAGCTCCCCCATGACGCCGGGCAGGGTGACCGAGTCCACGTCCTCGGCTGTGTAGACCACCCGCTCGGCCGTGATGATCTCCACCTTCAGCGGCATCCCGCCAGCTCCTCCAGGAGGGCGCGTAGGCGCGGCGTCCGCGCCAGCGCCTCGCGCAGGCCCTCTATCTCGTCCCGCCCCAGGATGAGGGGGCTTCTCTGGAACCGTCCCGCATGGTCATAGTAGCAGAACCGCAGCGCCAGGGAGCCGTCCTGGAACTCCAGGAGCTGGACGGACGGCTGGTGGTACCGGCCCACGTAGGTCGCTTCCTCCACGATGTGCCCGCTGCCCCAGTGCAAAGCGAAGGGGCGGGGCAACGTCCGACCCGATCGCCCAGACATCTCCGCCTGGCCCTTCACACCGCCGCTTCCTTGAGCATGCGCTCGCCCTGTTCGGCGGCCTCGTCGATGGTGCCCACCATGTAGAAGGCCTGCTCGGGCAGGTGGTCCCACTTCCCCTCCAGGATCTCCTTGAAGCCGCGCACCGTCTCGCGGATGGGCACGTAGCGGCCCGGGCGGCCAGTGAACGCCTCGGCCACGAACATGGGTTGCGAGAGGAAGCGCTGGATCTTGCGCGCCCGCATCACCGTCAGCTTGTCCTCCTCCGACAGCTCCTCCATGCCCAGGATGGCGATGATGTCCTGCAGGTCCTTGTAGCGCTGCAGGACCCGCTGGACCTCCCGCGCCACCTGGTAGTGCTCATCGCCCACGATACGGGGGTCCAGGATGCGGGAAAAGCTGGCCAGGGGGTCCACCGCCGGATAGAGGCCCTGCTCTGCGATGGAACGCTCCAGGGCGATGACGGCGTCCAGGTGCCCGAAGGTGGTGACGATGCCGGGGTCAGTGTAGTCGTCGGCCGGGACGTAGATGGCCTGGAAGGAGGTGATGGAGCCCCGCTTGGTGGAGGTGATGCGCTCCTCCAGCTCCCCCATGTCGGTGGCCAGGGTAGGCTGGTAGCCCACCGCCGAGGGCATCCTCCCCAGCAGGGCCGAGACCTCCATGTTGGCCAGGATGTAGCGGTAGACGTTGTCGATGAACAGCAGCACGTCCTGGCCTTCCTGGTCGCGAAAGTATTCGGCCATGGTGACGCCGGTGAGGCCCACCCGCGCCCGCACGCCCGGCGGCTCGTTCATCTGGCCGAAGACCAGCACCGTCTTGTCGATGACGCCGGAGGCGCGCATCTCGTGCCACAGGTCGTTGCCCTCGCGGGAGCGCTCGCCCACGCCGGCGAAGACGGAGAAGCCGCCGTGCTCGGTGGCGATGTTGCGGATCAGCTCCATGATGATGACCGTCTTGCCCACGCCGGCGCCGCCGTAGGCCCCCACCTTGCCGCCCTTGCGGAAGGGGCAGATGAGGTCGATGACCTTCAGCCCCGTCTCCAGCATCTCGGGGCTGGTGGTCCGCTCCTCCAGGGGAGGGGGCGGACGGTGGATGGGCCACCGCTCCTCGGCCTTCACCTCCCCTAGGTTGTCCAGGGGTTCCCCCAGCACGTTGAAGAGGCGGCCCAGGCAGGCCCTCCCCACCGGCACCGAGATGGGGGCGCCCGTGTCTACCGCGCGAGCGCCGCGGCGCAGGCCATCGGTGCTGCCCATGGCCAGGCAGCGGACCCAGTTGTTGCCCACGTGCTGCTCCACCTCGGCCACCAGGACCTGGCCGTCGCCCATATCGATCTCGACGGCGTTGTAGATCTCGGGCAGCTCGTCGGGCGGGAACTCCACGTCCACCACGGTGCCGATGACCTGGACGACCCTGCCTTCCGTCCCCTTGGCCATTTCCTTAACCTCCCGTCCCTGCTCTGGTCTAGGCCGTGGCCGCCTTGAGGGCCTCCACCCCGGCCGTGATCTCCAGCAACTCCTTGGTGATGACCTCCTGTCGCACCTTGTTCATGAGCAGCGTCAGGTCACGGATGAGCCCATTGGCGTTGTCGGTGGCGTTGCGCATGGCCACCATGCGCGCCGACTGCTCGCTAGCCACCGCCTCCAGCACCGCCTCGTATATCTGCCGCTCCACGTAGCGGGGCAGCAGCTCCGCCAGGACCGTCTCCCGGTCCGGCTCGTAGATGTAGTCGTAGCGCCAGGTGACAGCCTCGGTGGGGGGCTCCACCGGCAGCAGCTTGAAGACCTCGGGCCGCTGCACGGTGGTGCTGACGAAATGGGCGTAGAGCAGGTAGACCTCGTCGGCCGCCCCCGAGATGTAGTCGTCCATGGCGATGCGGGCGATGGGCAGGACGTCGTCGTAGCTGGGGCGGTCCCCCAGGCCAACGAAGTCGGCCACCACGTTCTGGCCGCTGCGCAGCATGAAGTCGCGGCCCTTGCGTCCTACAGCCACGATCCGGGCCGGCCGCCCCAGCTCCAGCAGGAACTGGGCGGCGCGGCGGTTCAGGTTGGCGGGCAGGCCGCCACACAGGCCCCGGTCGGGAGTGATGAACACCAGCTCCACCGTCCGGACCTCGGGGCGGCGCCGCAGCAGGGGGTGGAGCTGTTCCGGCTCCAGGAGGTGGGCCGTCTCGGCCAGGTCGGCCAGGACCCACCGCATGCGCTCGGCGTAGGGCCGGGCGGCCAGGGCGGCCGCCTGGGCGCGCCGCATCTTGGAGGCGGCCACCAGCTCCATGGCCCTGGTGACCTTGGCGATGTTCTGGACGCTGCGGATGCGCCTTCTTATCTGCCTCAGGCTAGGCATGGCCTGCCCCTCAGTAGGGCACTGTCTCCTTGAACTGGCGAATGGCCCCCCTCAGCTTCTCCTCCGTCTCGGGCGTCAGGTCCTTGCTCTCCTCGATGGCCCGCACGATGTCGGGGTGCTGGGCCTCCAGGTAGCGGTGGAAGGCGACCTCAAAGTCCCGCACCTTGGCCACGGGCACGTCGTCCAGGAACCCGTGGATGCCGCAGTAGATGATGGTCACCTCCTGCCACAGCTTCTGGGGCTGGAACTGGGGCTGCTTCAGCACCTCCGTCAGCCGCTGGCCCCGCTCCAGCTGGCGGCGGGTGGCCACGTCCAGCTCACCGGTGCCGAACTGGGCGAAGGCGGCCAGCTCACGGTACTGGGCCAGGGACAGGCGCAGGCCGCCCGCCACCCGACGCATGGCCCTGGTCTGGGCGGCACCGCCCACCCGCGACACCGACAGGCCAGCATTGATGGCCGGCCGGATGCCGGCGTTGAACAGGTCCGTCTCCAGGTAGATCTGACCATCGGTGATGGAGATGACGTTGGTGGGGATGTAGGCCGAGATGTCGCCGGCCTGGGTCTCGATGATGGGCAAGGCTGTCAGGGAACCACCGCCGTATTCCGGCGCCAGCTTGGCCGCCCGCTCCAGCAGCCGCGAATGCAGGTAGAAGACGTCGCCCGGGTAGGCCTCGCGGCCGGGCGGACGCCGCAGCAGCAGCGACATCTGGCGGTAGGCCCAGGCATGTCGGGTCAGGTCGTCGTAGACGATGAGGGCGTCCTTGCCCTGCTCCATGAACTCCTCGCCCATGGCGCAGCCGGCGTAGGGGGCCAAGTACTGGAGGGCGGCCGGGTCGGAGGCGTTGGCCGCCACCACAATGGTATGCTCCATGGCCCCGTGCTCCTCCAGGGTGGCCACCACCTCGGCCACCTTGGAGGCCTGCTGGCCAATGGCCACGTAGATGCAGAAGAGGTCGCCGCCCCTCTGGGCGATGATGGTGTCCAGGCAGATGGCCGTCTTGCCGGTGAAGCGGTCGCCGATGATCAGCTCCCGCTGGCCGCGGCCGATGGGGATCATGGCATCGATGGCCTTGATGCCGGTGTGGACCGGGGTGTTGACGCTCTGGCGCACCACCACGTTGGGGGCGATGCGCTCCACTGGCCGCGTCCGCTCGTAGCGGACGGGCCCCTTGCCGTCCAGGGGCCGGCCCAGGGGGTCCACCACTCGCCCCAGCAGCCCCTCGCCCACCGGCACCTCGATGATGCGGCCCGTGGTCCGCACCTGGTCGCCCTCTTTGATCTGGGTGTATTCGCCCAGGACGATGGCCCCCACCGTGTCCTCCTCCAGGTTGAGGGCCAGGCCCAGGGTGCCGTCCTCGAACTCCAGCACCTCGTTGTACATGCAGTTGCGCAGGCCATAGATGCGGGCGATGCCGTCGCCCGCCTCCACCACCACCCCCACGTCGGTGGCGGTGACGCCGGCGGTGAACTGCTCGATCTGCTGGCGAATGATGGAGGCTATCTCGTCGGGCCTGACAGCCATGCTTACCCTTCCTCCTTGCCCCCTAGGCTCGGGCCTCCTCCAGCTGCCGCTTGAGGGCCAACAGGCGGCTCCTGGTGCTGCCGTCGATGAGGCGGTCGCCCATGCGGATCACCATCCCGCCGATGATGCCCTCGTCCACCTGGGCGTGCAGCACCACCTTGCGGCCGGTGGCCTCCTCAAGGCGCCTGGCCAAGGCCTCCTTCTCCTCCTCCCCCAGGGGGACAGCCGTGGTGACGTAGGCGTGGACGATGCCCCGCTCCTCGTCGGCCAGCTCGCGGTAGGCCTCGGCGATGTCGCCCGCCAGGTGGGCCCGGCCCCGGGCCACCAACAGCTTGGCCAGGTTCAGCACCAGCGGGTCCAGGCCCACCAGGTGCTCCTCCACGATGCGCAGCTTCTGGGCCACGGGGAGGCGGGCGTTGTCCAGGGCCTCGGCCACCTCCGGATGGCCCAGCACCCGGGCGATGAAGTCCAGTTGCTCGGCCCACTCCTCCAGCCGGCCCCGCTCCTTGGCCAACTGCAGGACGGCCTCGGCATACCGCTTAGCGGCTGCCTTGCGGATCACGCCCCTCTGTCCCCTCCCCCGTCGCCGAGGGGTGCCTCAGCCAACGTCTCCTCGATGAGGCGACGGTGGGCCTCACGGTCCAGGGAGCGGCGGATGACCCTCTCGGCGGCGCGGATGGTCAGGTCGGCGAACTCCCGCCGCAGCTGGGCGATGGCGGCGTCCCGCTCCATCTCGATCTCGCTGCGGGCCCGGGCGAGGAGCTGCTCGGCCTCCTGCCGGGCCTGGGCACGGGCCTCCTCCTGGATGCGGGCCGCCACCTGCTGGGCCTGGGAGATGAGGGCCTGGGACTCCTGGCGCGCCCGGTCCAACTGGGCCTTCACCTCCTGCTCGGCCTCGGCCAGGCGCCGCTTGGCCTCTTCCGAGGCCTGTAGCCCCTCCTGGATGCGGCGGCGCCGCTCGTCCAGCAGTCGCAGCACCGGCTTGTAGGCCAGGAAGTAGAGGACCAGCAGGAGGACGGTGAAGTTGACCAGCTGGGCCAGCAGGCTGGGCAGGTTGATGCCCAGGGCCTTCAGCCCTTCGGTGATGCCGGCCAGGAAGGGCATCGCCTCACACCCCCAGGGCTAGAACACGAAGCCGATCATGACGGCGGTGACCAGGGCATAGATGCCAAGGGCCTCGGCGAAGGCCAGGCCCAGGATCATGTTGGTCTGGATGGCTGGCTGGGCCTCAGGGTTGCGGCCCAGGGCCTCCATGGCCTTGCCCACCAGGTTGCCGATGGCGAGGGCTGGCGCTATCACGCCAAAGGCAATAGACATGCCGGCCGCCAGGAAGCGCAGGCCCTCGTCCGTGAAGGCCATGTTGGTCTGCTCCTGGGCGGCGGCCCGCAGGGCCTCCACCACCGGCGGCAGGATGGCCAGCAACAGCTCCATAGGGCACCTCCTCAGTGTGGTGTGTGGGCTGCCACAGCCGTAGCTTCCTCACCGTGGCCAGCGGGGGTGCCGTGCCCCTCGCCAGCATGCTCCCCATGGGAAACGGCCATCATCCCGAACACCAGCGTCAGCATGGCGAAGATGAAGGCCTGGATGAGTCCCACGAACACCTCCAGCCCGTAGAAGGGGAGCGTCAGCAGGAGGGGGGTCAGGAAGGTGAACATGAGGATGACCACCTCTCCGGCGAACATGTTGCCGAAGAGACGGAAGGTGAAGCTGATGATACGGATCAACTCCGAGAAGAGCTCTAAGATGCCCACGAAGGCGTCGATGACTCCCTCGAACAGCAGCGACGGCTTCAAGGACAGGAGTCCCCGCCGCAGCCGCCCGAAGTTGAAGAACTTGCCGGCGTAGGTGCCCAGGCCCAGGGCCGTGATGCCCCAGTACTCCACAGCGACGGTGGCGGCCAGGGCCAGGGCCAGGGGCATGTTGACGTCAGTGTTCATGCTGCGCAGGAAGGGCAGGAACTCGCCTACCAGCTTCCCCTCCTCCTCGGCGTGGCGGACCTCCTCCTGGGCGCCCGGCTCCCCCAGCTCGATGGCCTCCCCTTGCCATTGACCCAGGCTGGGGGGCATGGCGATGCCCACCGGCAGCGGCCCAACATCCACCCTGTCCATCACGAAGACCTTGCCCTCCGGGTGCTCCGCCACCGCCTCCGAGGGGACCTGCTTCACCAGGCCGATGACGTTGAAGAAGGGGGTCAGGGCGAACCAGTTGGCGAAGAGGATGAAGAAGAAGATGGTGGCGACGACGGGGAAGAAGCGCCGGCCGTTCTTCTCGCCGGCCACGCCCGTCACCAGGTTGTAGAAGGCCTCGATGACCGCCTCGATGAAGTTCTGGGCGCCCCTGGGCACCAGCTCCCAGCGCCGCGTGAGAAGGAACACGGTGCCCACCATCAGCAACACCACCAGCCAAGAGGTGACCATGGTGTTGGTGATCTTCACCAGCCCGAAGTCGGCCAGCACCTCGGGGCGGATTTGGATATGGGGGCTGGGGCCGCGCAGGAAGATGAAGCCCACGCCCGCCAGGACGATGGCCCCCAGAAGCAGCAGCCTGCCCCTCATGGGCCCTTGCGCCCTTTGGGCCCCTCGGCCCGTATCAGGTCCAGGAGCATGCGGATGCCTCCCCAGAAGGCCAGGGCCAGGCCCGCAAAGAGGCCCAGCATGGTGAGGAGCGGGCGGGTGTCCAACCTACCGTCCAGGAAGGCCCCCAGCCCCGCTCCCAGGCCGATACAGAGTGCCACGTACCAGCCAATGCCGATCAGGCGCACGCTGGGGGGGAGGCGTCCCAAGCTCAGCACCTCCCCCTGCCAGTCGCGTGAATTGTATCACAACCCGGGCCTATGGCCAACCGCCCCGCGGCCCTCGGCCGCCTTCGCCCGCTGGCCCCGCGCGGGCCAGCCCCTCCGACACGACAGACCCCCCTGCTGTGGGGGGTCCTTCCCTTGGAGCCGTCGGGCTAGGAGTCCTGCTGCTCCTTGCCCAGGTCTTCCAGGTTCAGGCTCTCGATGACCTCGCGGAAGGGGGAGAGCTTCTCCAGCTCCTCGGCGGTGACGCCGCGCCCCCGCTCCGGCTCCTGAGGGCCTTCCTGGGGGCCTTCCACCAGCTGCCCCTCCTCGTCCAGCCGGACGCCCGCCCGCTCTAAGACCGACTCCTCGGCGAAGATGGGGGCCTGGACGCGGACGGCCAGGGCGATGGCGTCGCTGGGGCGGGAGTCCACCTCCAGCAGGCGACCGTTCACCTCCAGGTAGATCTTGGCGTAAAAGGTGTCGTTGGCCAGGTCGTTGACCAGGACATAGCTCACGGAGGCGCCTAGGGCCTCGATGACGCTGCGCAGCAGGTCGTGGGTGAGGGGACGGGGCACCGCCACCTCCTGCAGCCGCACAGCGATGGCATCGGCCTCGGCGGGGCCGATCCAGATGGGCAGGTAGCGGTCGGCCTCCTTCTCCTTGAGGATGACCACCCGCTGATAAGTGGAGAGGCTCACCCGGACGCTGTCCACCACCATCTCGATCACGCCTGACCGCCCCCCGTCCTCGCAGTGCACAGGGCATTCTAGCCAAGCCCACCGCCTGTGTCAATGTGTAAAGGGCTTGTCTTGTAAAAGGGTTGGAGATAGGCTTCGTATGCCATGGCGAAAGGTAGTGGCAGGCTGCGGCAGGCGTTTCTGGTCTGTCTCGAGCTGGCCGAGGCCCATTACCTGGGGCGGGGGCCACAGCGCCGGCGGGGC